>NZ_JBYSZR010000034.1:0-53244 GCF_058787375.1 Stenotrophomonas sp. FW305-3-2-15-E-LB1 | reverse complement strand
GGATTGCGGGGTGTCCGCAATCCGACACCGCCCCGCCAACCCACGGATAGCCCGCTTTTGACGTTGACGTTGCCTTGGCCTCTGCAGGTGCAGGGCGCAGCCCTGCCGGACCCCACCAACCTTCCCCACTTGCGGTAGGCACGCGCGCCCACTAGCCTTCGGCCGTCGTTCACCACCCAAGGACCGCCCGTGACTCACCGCCATCTCCTGCTGGCCTCGGCAATCGCCGCCGCCACGCTGGCCCTGGTCGCCTGCAAGAAGGAACCTTCGCCCGGCACCGAGGCCGCCACCGCCAGCGCGCCCGCCGGCGAGACCGCCGACCAGTTCGTCGCCCGCATCAACGCCGAATTCAAGGCCGCCTACCCGGAGATGACCTCGGCACAGTGGCTGTCCTCCACCTACATCAACAGCGATTCCGAACGTATCGCCGCCAAGGCCAACGAGCGCTCGCTGACCCAGCTCAACAGCTGGATCGAGCAGGCCGGCAAGTTCGACGGCCAGCCGATGAGCGAGGACAGCAAGCGCGCCATCCACCTGCTGAAGCTGATGTCCTCGATGCCGGCGCCGCGTGATCCGGCCAAGCTGGCCCAGCTGACCCAGATCGCCACCCGCATGGAAGGCAGCTACGGCGCGGGCAAGTACTGCACCGATGCCAACGATCCCAACTCCTGCCGCCAGCTCGGCGAGCTGGAACAGGTGCTGGCGCGCAGCCGCGACTACGACACGCAGCTCGACGCCTGGCAGGGCTGGCACAGCACCACCAAGAGCATGCGCGGCGACTACCAGCAGTTCGTCAGCCTGGTCAATGAAGGCGCCAAGGGCATGGGCTTCACCGATGCCGGGCAGATGTGGCGCAGCGGCTATGACATGCCGCCGGAGCAGATCGGGCCGGAAACCGACCGCCTGTGGGAGCAGGTCAAGCCGATGTACGAGCAGCTGCACTGCTATGCACGCGGCAAGCTGGACAAGACCTATGGCAAGGACAAGGCCGAAGTGGGCAACGGCCTGATTGCCGCGCACCTGCTGGGCAACATGTGGCAGCAGGACTGGTCCAACCTGTGGGACCAGCTGGAACCGTACCCCGGTGCCGGCAGCCTGGACATCACCGCAGCGCTGGAGAAGCAGTACCAGGCCAACCTGAGCGCGGCGCTGGCCAAGGCCGGCAAGGATGCCAACGTGGCGGCGCAGTACAAGGCGCAGCGCGAGGCCGAACTGCGCACCGCCAAGCAGATGACCGAGCGCGCGCAGGATTTCTACGTGTCGCTGGGCATGCCCTCGCTGCCGCAGACGTACTGGGAACGCACCCAGTTCATCAAGCCCGATGACCGCGACGTGGTCTGCCACGCCAGTGCCTGGGACATGAACATGGAAGGCGACGTGCGCACCAAGATGTGCATCAAGCCGAACGAAGAGAACTTCACCACCATCTACCACGAGCTGGGCCACATCTATTACGACCTGGCCTACAACCCGCTGCCGCCGCTGTTCCAGGGCGGTGCCAACGATGGCTTCCACGAAGCGATCGGCGACACCATCGTGCTGGCGATGACGCCCAAGTACCTGAGCTCGATCGGCCTGGTGGACGCGCCGAGCGAAAGCCGCGAGGCGGTCATCAACAACCAGATGCGCATGGCCCTGTCCGGCGTGTCGTTCCTGCCGTTCGGCCTGATGATCGACCGCTGGCGCTGGGGCGTGTTCGATGGCTCGATCACCCCGGACAACTACAACAAGGCCTGGTGGGATCTGAAGGCCAAGTACCAGGGCGTGGCCCCGGCCAGCACCCGCGGCGAGGAATTCTTCGATCCGGGCGCGAAGTACCATGTGCCGGGCAACACGCCGTACACCCGCTACTTCCTGGCGCGCATCCTGCAGTTCCAGTTCTACAAGGGCCTGTGCGATGCGGCCGGCTACAAGGGCCCGCTGCATGAGTGCACCTTCTACGGCAACAAGGAAGCCGGGCAGAAGTACTGGGCGATGCTGAGCAAGGGCGCCAGCCAGCCGTGGCAGGCCACGCTGAAGGAGCTGACCGGCAGCGACAAGCTCGATGCCGGCCCGATGATCGAGTACTTCAGCCCGGTCAACGACTGGCTGAAGCAGCAGAACCAGGGCCAGATGTGCGGCTGGCAGGCCAGCGCGGCACCGGCGGCGAAATGAAAGAAGGGGCGGGTCCGCAAGGATCCGCCCCTGATGTTTCCGGTAGCGCCGGGCCGCGCCCGGCGGCTTTTCATCGCACCGCTGCGCTCGCCGGGCATGGCCCGGCGCTACCCTCTGCAGGTCAGTTGTTCTTTTTCGCCGCCATTGCGGCGGCCAGTTCGGCCTTGTATTCCTCGAAGGTCTGGCCCTTCTCCCTGGCCTCGGCCTGCGCGGCATCGCGCAGCGCATCGGAATACACCAGGCGCACCGGCGTGCCCTTGCGCTCGTGCAGTTCACCGGCCTGCATGATCAGCGCGAGCACCTGCGCGGCACTCTCGCTGTGGCCGGCGATGCGGCCATCCATGCCCAGCACCCATTCGCCATCGCGGCGCACGACGCCCGCCAGCAGCGTGCGCTGCGCATCGCGCAGTTCGGCATGCGGCTCGACAGGCGAGGCCTGGGCAGCGGCCTTGTTGGCAGCCTTTTCTTCCTGGCGGCGGCGCTGGTCGCGACGGGTCTTGGAGGTGGTGGACATGGGGCGGTACCGCGACGAGGGGGCGCAAGGATAACGCACCCCGGCCATGACGCCGCTTCACGGGCGCCGGCCCCGCCTGCTCAGTCCAGCACCCGGCCCTGCCGCCAGTAACCCATGAACGTCAGCGCACGGCGGTCCAGCCCGCAGTCTCGGACCAGGTGGCGGCGGATCGCCATCACGGCCCCGGCCTCGCCGGCCACCCAGGCGTAGAACGGCCCGGCCACGCCCGCGTCGGACTGCTCCCACAGGATCTGTGCGTCCACGTCGATCTCGTCCAGCGCTTCCCCGGCAACCACCGACGAGGCGGCCAACCGTGCCTGCACGGCCTCCACAAGCGCCTGGCCGTAAGCGGCCTGGCCGCGCGGCAGCCACACCAGTTCGGCAGTGGGCGGCGCCTTCAAGGCGATGGCACCGCCCTCGCCCGCCACTTCCAGCAGGGCCAGCACGCGCGGCGGATCTACCTGCGCGGCCAGTTCCTCCAGGATGCCGGCCACCGCCGGCAGCGCCGTCTCGTCGGCCACCAGCAGCACCTGGCCGACCCCGGCCGGTGGCTTCCATTCCCAACCTTCGCTGCTCTCGGCGCACTCGGCATCCGGGGCCAGCAGCACCACACGGTCACCGGGCCGGGCATGCGTGGCCCAGCGCGAGGCCGGCCCAGTTTCACCGTGCAGGACGAAATCGACGTCGACCTCGCCCTGCGCGGCGCGCAGCTGGCGAAGGGTGTAGGTGCGCATCGGCGGGCGCTGGTCGTCGGCCAGGGCGCGGTAGCGGGCGTACCAGTCCTCGCCGCTGGGCACGTCCGGGGCGTCCTGGCCGGGCAAGGGGAAAAACACCTTGATCCGCTGGTCCGGGCCCTCGGTCTTCATCCGCGCCACGTCGGCGCCGGTGAACACCAGGCGGTGCAGGGAGGGGGAAAGGACGCGGCGCTCCTTCAGCGCCACCTCGAACAGGCGGTAGGTCTGCTGCGCAGCCATGGGGGTACCTCGCGACGGCTTCGGATCGGCTGGCCGTCATGCACCCGTGCAGTGGCTGGCTGGAACACCCAGCCTAGCCCGCCGCTGCAGCACCGCAAGGGGCCGGGGGACACTTGCGCAGCCCTGCCCCTGCGCGCTGCTCAAAGGCCGGTGGCCACTGCCTGCACTGCGCGCTCGCGGCGGTGTTCCCAGTACCAGAACACGAAGCCGCCCGCGAAGAAGGCGGCCTGGCCCAGGGCCAGGTGCAGCGGGCTGCCGCTCAACAGCGGCGACACCACGCCGGCCACCACGGTGCTGATCATCAGCTGGATGAACGCCTGCAGCGAGGAGGCCAGGCCGCGCTGGTGCGGGTACATGTCCAGCACCGCCAGTGCCAGGATCGGGAAGATCAGCGCCATGCCCATGCCGCCCAGGAAGATCGGCAGCACCGCCCACGGCAGCACGAACTGCGGTGCCAGGGACACATAGCCGACGTTGAGCAGCACCGACACCGCGCACAGGGTGAAACCGATGGCGACCTGGCGGGTGGGCGTGGTGCGCCCGGCCATGCGCCCGGACAGGAACGAACCGGTGGTCATGCCGCCGATGGTGGGGATGAACAACCAGGCGAAGCCACCTTCGCCCAGGTGCAGGTGCTGCATGACGAACACCGGCGCCGAGGCGATGTACAGGAAGATGCCACCGAAACCGACGCTGCCGGCCAGGGCCAGGCGCAGGAAGCGCGGGTTGAAGCCGATGCGTACGTAGTCGCGCATCAGCACGCGTGGCGACAACGGCACGCGCGCCTCCACCGGGTGGGTCTCCGGCATGAAGCGGGCGGTGCACACCAGCAGCAGCAGCGAGAACGCCACCAGGAACCAGAAGATCAGCGGCCAGCCGGCGCCGCTGAGCAGGATCCAGCCGCCGATGATCGGCGCGATGGCCGGGGCGATGCCGAACAGCATCGATACCTGGCTCATCAGCCGCTGCGCATCGTGGCCGTGGTACAGATCGCGGATGACCGCGCGGCCGACGATCATGCCCACGCCCGCCGACAGGCCCTGCAACGCGCGGAACACCAGCAGGGTGCTTAGGTCGGTGGACAGCGCGCAGCCGACCGAGGCACCGATGAACACCACCAGGCCGCCGAGGATTACCCGCTTGCGGCCCCAGGCATCGGACAGCGGTCCGTGCGCCAGGCTCATCAACGCGTAGAACAGCAGGTAGACGCTGATGGTCTGCTGCACCGCCACCTCATCCACCGCCAGGCGCTGGGCCAGCTGCGGGAAGGCCGGGAAGATGGTGTCGATCGAGAACGGGCCGAACATGGCCAGGCCGGCAAGCAGCAGGGCCATGCGTCGGGTGGAGGGGGCAACAGCGGGGGTCATCGGCAAAGCGTCCGGCAGGGCCATGCGCGGCACGCACGGCGGGCGCCGATCCCCTGCAGCAGGGACGGCGCCAGATGAATACGAGAGTCCGGCCATGATAGGCCCGGATTGCAGCCGATGCCATCGACCACTGCACGAAACGCATGGCCGGGCCATCGGCCATTCAGGCGCGCAGGCGCCCTGCCCCGGTTCCGGACCCGTGTTCAGCGGCGGCAACCCGCTATAATCGACGGGCAACATGGTGGGAGAAGCGGAACACCGCTGCCGAAGGCGCAACGCCCGTAATCGCTCAGGCCCGATACCACCCGTAACAGAACTCTGGAGAGACCGGTTCGATCCGGCGCCGAAGGGGCACGAAGCTGCGGCCAGCCGCGCTTTTAAACTCTCAGGCAAAAGGACAGAGGGGCGCCCCGCAGACCGCCAACCGGCGGCTTGTGCCCGTGCGTGTGCCCTTTCCTGACGGATCCTTCGCCATGTCCCAGAACACCCCCTCCCTGCGTGAGCTTGAGCATCATTCCGCGTTCGTCGAGCGCCACATCGGCCCCAACGATGCCGAGGTCGCGCAGATGCTCGATGTCCTCGGCCACGCCACGCTGGATGCGATGACCGATGCCATCGTGCCGGCCAGGATCAAGTCGCCCGCGCCGCTGGCACTGCCGGAATCGATGACCGAAGTGCAGGCGCTGGCGAAGATCCGTGCCATTGCCGACAAGAACACCGTGCTGCGCAGCTTCATCGGCCAGGGCTACTACGGTACCCACACGCCGAACGTGATCCTGCGCAACATCCTGGAAAACCCGGCCTGGTACACCGCCTACACCCCGTACCAGGCGGAAATCTCGCAGGGCCGCATGGAAGCGCTGATCAACTTCCAGACCCTGTGTGCCGACCTGACCGGCATGGAAATCGCCAACGCCTCGCTGCTGGACGAAGCCACCGCCGCCGCTGAAGCGATGACCCTGGCCAAGCGTTCGGCCAAGTCGAAGTCGGACACCTTCTTCGTGCACGACGCCGTGCACCCGCAGACGCTGGAACTGCTGCGCACCCGCGCCGAGCCCATGGGCATCGTGCTGCGCGTGGGCACCCCGGCCGAAGCGCTGGAAGCGGAGGCCTTCGGCCTGCTGCTGCAGTACCCGGACACCTTCGGCCAGGTGGGCGACTACAAGGCGCTGGTCGATGCCGTGCACGCGCGCGGCGGCCTGGTGGCCGTGGCCACCGACCTGCTGGCCCTGACCCTGCTGGCCGCCCCCGGCGAATGGGGCGCAGACATCGTGGTCGGCAACAGCCAGCGTTTCGGCGTGCCGTTCGGTTTCGGCGGCCCGCACGCCGCGTTCATGGCCTGCCGTGATGCCTACAAGCGCTCGATGCCGGGCCGCCTGATTGGTGTCTCCATCGATGCCGAAGGCAAGCCGGCCTACCGCCTGACCCTGCAGACCCGCGAGCAGCACATCCGCCGCGAGAAGGCCACCTCCAACATCTGCACCGCGCAGGTGCTGCTGGCGGTGATGGCCTCGATGTACGCGGTCTACCACGGCCCGGAAGGCCTAGCCCGCATCGCCCGTCGTACCCACCGCCTGGCCTCGATCCTGGCTGCATCGCTGCGCAATGCCGGCGTGCAGGTGGGTGGCGATTTCTTCGACACCCTGCACATCACCGGCGTGCACGCCGATGAGATCCACGCCAAGGCCCGCGCCGCCGGTTACAACCTGCGCGCGATCGACAGCGACTCGGTCGGCATCAGCCTGGACGAGACCGCGACCCGCGCCGACATCGTGGCGCTGGCCGCCGTGTTCGGTGCGCAGGCCGACGTGGACGCACTGGATGCCAGCACCGCCGACGCACTGCCGGCGGCCCTGCTGCGCCAGTCGGAGTTCCTGACCCACCCGGTGTTCAACACCCACCACAGCGAGCACGAGCTGCTGCGCTACCTGCGTTCGCTGGCCGACAAGGACCTGGCGATGGACCGCACGATGATCCCGCTGGGCTCGTGCACCATGAAGCTCAACGCCACCGCCGAGATGATCCCGGTGACCTGGCCGGAGTTCTCGCAGATCCATCCGCTGGTGCCGGCCGACCAGGCGCTGGGCTACAAGGAACTGATCGAAACGCTGGAAGTGATGCTGGTCGAATGCACCGGCTACGACGCGGTCAGCCTGCAGCCGAACTCCGGCGCGCAGGGCGAGTACGCCGGCCTGCTGGCGATCCGCGCCTACCACCGCTCGCGCGGCGAAGATCATCGTGACATCTGCCTGATTCCGGATTCGGCGCACGGCACCAACCCGGCCTCGGCGCAGATGTGCGGCATGAAGGTCGTGGTGACCAAGACCGATGCCAACGGCAACGTCGATGTCGAAGACATCCGCATCAACGCCGAGAAGTACAGCGACCGCCTGGCCGCGATCATGATCACCTACCCCTCCACGCACGGCGTGTTCGAGGAAGAAGTGGTCGAGATCTGCGAGATCATCCACCAGCACGGTGGCCAGGTGTACACCGACGGCGCCAACATGAACGCCCTGGTCGGCGTGGCCAAGCCGGGCAAGTGGGGTTCGGACGTTTCCCACCTGAACCTGCACAAGACCTTCTGCATCCCGCACGGCGGCGGCGGCCCGGGCGTTGGCCCGTGCGCGGTGAAGGAACACCTGGCCCCGTTCCTGCCGGGCAAGCTGGGTGACAACGGCCCGGTCGGCATGGTCAGCGCGGCCAGCTTCGGCAGCGCCTCGATCCTGCCGATCAGCTGGATGTACATCGCCATGATGGGCAGCGAAGGCCTGCGCAAGGCCACCCAGGTCGCGCAGCTCAACGCCAACTACATCGCCAAGCGCCTGGCCCCGCACTTCAAGACCCTGTACACCGGCCGCAACGGCCTGGTGGCGCACGAGTGCATCCTCGACGTGCGCCCGCTGGAGAAGACCAGCGGCATCGGCGCCGAGGACGTGGCCAAGCGCCTGATCGACTTCGGCTTCCATGCCCCGACCCTGAGCTTCCCGGTGGCCGGCACGCTGATGGTCGAGCCGACCGAGAGCGAATCGCTGCACGAGCTGGACCGCTTCATCGACGCGATGATCCAGATCCGCGAGGAAATCCGCGCGATCGAAGACGGCCGCCTGGACCGCGAGGACAACCCGCTGAAGAACGCCCCGCATACCGCGACGGCGGTGACCGCCAGCGAGTGGACCCACGCCTACCCGCGTGAGCTGGCGGCCTTCCCGCTGCCCAGCCTGAAGCTGCAGAAGTACTGGCCGCCGGTGGCCCGCGTCGACAACGTGTACGGCGACAAGAACGTGATGTGCGCCTGCATCCCGGTCGATGCCTACAAGGACGACGAAGTCGAGGCGTAAATTCCCGATGGATCGGTAAACGGAACGGCCCGCGCAAGCGGGCCGTTTTCGTTGTGCCTCACGGGTCCGGCATCTGCCCCAGGCTCAACTGCCACGACACGCCGTAGCGGTCCTGCACCCAGCCGTAGCGGTTGCTGAAATCGTAGTCCCCCACCGGCATCAGCCAGTGCCCGCCCTCGCCCAGCACCCGCGCCGCGCGCTCGAACTGCTCGCTGCCCGCGCATTCGACGAACAGCGAGATCGAGGGACTGAACGTGAAGTCGTGCACGTCCAGGCTGTCGAAGCACAGGTAGTGGGTGCCACCCAGCAGGAAGATGGCCTGGCGCACCTGGCCGGGCACGCCGGCGCCGGCACCTTCGGGGTGGTGCTGCAGGGCCAGCAGGCGGAAATCGGCGAAGGCGTCGGCGTACAGGGCCATGGCGGCCTCGGCCTGGCCGGTGAACATCAGGAACGGGCGACTGCGCAGCATGCGGTACTCCTGTTCGACGGGCCGGTGACGGCCCACGCGATCAGGATGGCACGGCGGATGTATGCCTTCTGTAGAGCCGAGCCCATGCTCGGCTGGCGGCCGCGCGAACAGCAGCCGACCGTAGGGTCGGCTCTACAGAATTACGCCTCGCGCATGCGCCGCGCAATGGCACTGCCGGCGGCGATGGCCGCGGTCAGCGCCACCATCGACAGGAACTGCAGGCGCGTATGCGCCTCGCTCAGCAGCAGGCCGAAGATCAGCGCCAGGATGCCCAGCGCACACACCGTCAGCCACGGGAAGCCGGCCATGCGGAACGGCAGGCGGGTGCCCAGGCGATCGGCACGACGGCGCAGCACCAGCTGCGAAACCAGCGACAGCGTCCACACCAGCAGGCAGGTGGAGCCGACGATGTTGAGCAGCACCGGCAGCACTTTGTCCGGGAACAGCAGCTCCATGATGGTGGCGGCGAAACCGAACAGCACGCTGGCCAGCACGGCGATGACCGGTACCTGGCGCGGGTCGGTCCAGCCCAGCACGGCGGGGGCTTCGCGGCGCTGCGCCAGCGAATACATCATGCGCGAGGCACCGTAGAGGTTGGCATTGAGCGCCGACAGCAGCGCGATCACCGCGATCAGGGTGATGGCCGTGGCCGCGCCCGGAATGTTGGCGACCGCAAGCACGGCGGCAAACGGCGACTTCAGCGACTCGCTGGTCCACGGCACCACGGCGATGATCACGCTGAGCGAGCCGATGTAGAACACCAGGATGCGCCAGGCCACGGTGCGGATGGCACGGGCGATGCTGCGCTCGGGGTCTTCGGTTTCGGCGGCGGCCACCGCCACGATCTCGGTGCCGCCGAAGGCGAACACCACCACCAGCAGGGCCGCGCCGATGCCGGCCAGGCCCTTCGGCGCGAAGCCGCCGTGCTGGGTGAAGTTGCTCAGCCCCGGCGAGGCCACCTGCGGCAGCCAGCCCATCAGCAGGGCGATGCCGATGGCGATGAAGGCCAGGATGGCGGCCACCTTGAGGATGGCGAACCAGAATTCGAACTCGCCGAAGTTCTTCACCCCGAGCAGGTTGATCGCAGTGAAGAACAGCATGAAGGCCAGCGCCGCCATCGGGACCGGTATCACCGGCCAGACCGTGGCCAGCAGGCCGGCCGCACCCACCGCCTCGGCGGCGATGACGATGACCAGCTGAACCCACCACAACCAGCCTACGGTGGCACCGGCGGTGGCGCCCATGGCATCGGCCGCATACACCGAGAACGCGCCACTGGTCGGCTTGGCCGCGGCCATTTCGCCCAGGGCATTCATCACGATGATCACCAGCGCGCCGGCCACCAGGTAGGACACCAGCACGGCCGGGCCGGCCGCCTGCACGCCCACGCCGGAACCGAGGAACAGGCCGGCGCCGATCGCGCTGCCCAGGCCCATCATGATCAACTGACGCGGCTTGAGCGAATGGCCAAGGCGGGAAGGCGTAACGGGGCTGGCGGGCATCGGCGGGACTGGCGGCGGCTACAGGGGCGTCACCTTACATTGTCCCCCACCCACGGGGATAGGCACAGTGCAGCAGACCGCTCAGGACAGCAGGGCCTCGCCGACATTGCCTCCGATACGGGCCCGATAGGCACGCGGCGAGAAACCGGTTTCAGCCTTGAATTTGCGGGTGAACGCACTCTGGTCACTGAAACCACAGGCCTGGCCGATGCAGGCGATGCTGTCGTCACCGTGCAGCAGGTGCATGGCCATCTGGATGCGCAGCCGGGTCAGCACCTGCTGCGGGGTCATCTGGAACACCTTGCGGAAGCTGCGCTCCAGCTTGGACAGCGAGAAACCGGTGATGTCCAGCAGGGTCTGCATGCGCACGTTCTCGGCGTAGTGCGCGTTGAGGTGGGCCAGGGCCAGGCGCAGCTGCTCGTACTGGGTGCCCAGGCTGTCCTTCTGGCCCAGGTCGCGGGAGATGCCGATCAGCCCCTCGATGCTGCCATCCACCAGCAGCGGCCGCTTGCAGGTCAGGCACCAGCCCGGTTCGCGGTTGGCGAACAGGTGCAGCTCCATCAGGTTCTCGATCACTTCACCGGACAGCACTCGTGCGTCCTGGTCCACGTAATCCGCGCTCAGGCCGGTCGGGTAGATCTCGGCAGCGGTGCGGCCGATGACATCCTTGCGCGCACGCAGGCCCAGCCGCCGCAGCATGGTCTGGTTGACGTGGGTGTAGCGGCCCTGGCGGTCCTTCATGAAGAACAGCACGTCCGGAATGGCGTCGAACAGGGCTTCGATGTCGGTGGGCTCGACTCGCATGCAGCAAGCATACCCGAGCCCGCTTTTGCCTGTACGTTCACCTGCGGCGGACCGTGGGTTAACGGCCCGGGGGCGACTGTCATGGCTTGACCCCCTCGTATCCCGGAGAACCCCCCGATGGCCGCCAGCAAGCCGACCGGCAAGCGCGCACCCGCCCCGTCCCAGACGTCCCAGACCCAGCAGCGCGGCGAGGGTGACGAACTGCACCTGCAGGCCGGCGGCACGCATCCGGCGATGACCACCGCACAGGGCATTCCGGTGGCCGACAACCAGAACTCGCTGCGCGAGGGCCCGCGCGGCCCCACCCTGCTGGAGGATTTCATCCTCCGCGAGAAGATCACCCACTTCGACCACGAGCGCATTCCCGAACGCATCGTGCATGCGCGCGGCAGCGCCGCCCATGGTTATTTCGAACTGACCCGTTCGCTGGCGAAGTACACCCGCGCCCGCGTGCTCACCGAAGTGGGCACGAGAACGCCGGTGTTCACCCGCTTCTCCACCGTGGCCGGCGGTGCCGGTTCGGTCGACACCCCGCGCGACGTGCGCGGCTTCGCGGTCAAGTTCTACACGCCGGAAGGCAACTGGGACCTGGTCGGCAACAACATCCCGGTGTTCTTCATCCAGGATGCGATGAAGTTTCCCGACCTCGTGCATGCGGTGAAGATGGAGCCGGACCGCGCATTCCCGCAGGCCGCCAGCGCGCATGACACGTTCTGGGATTTCATCTCGCTGATGCCCGAATCGATGCACATGATCATGTGGGCGATGAGCGACCGTGGCATCCCGCGTTCGCTGCGCATGATCGAGGGCTTCGGCGTGCACAGCTTCCGCCTGTTGAACGAGAACGGCGACTCCACGTTCGTCAAGTTCCACTGGCGGCCGAAGCTGGGCATCCAGTCCACCGTGTGGGACGAAGCGCTGAAACTGCAGGCCGCCGACAACGACTTCCATCGCCGCGACCTGTTCGAGGCGATCCAGCGCGGCGACTTCCCCGAATGGGAACTGGCGGTGCAGCTGTTCACCGAAGAAGAGGCTGAGGCGTTCCCGTTCGACCACCTCGACCCGACCAAGATCATTCCCGAATCGCTGGTGCCGCTGAAGGTGATCGGGCGCATGGTGCTGGACCGCTGGCCGGACAATTTCTTCGCCGAAACCGAGCAGGTGGCGTTCTGCCCCGCCAACGTGCCGCCCGGCATCGATTTCAGCAACGATCCGCTGCTGCAGGGCCGCCTGTTCTCCTACCTGGACACGCAGCTGATCCGCCTGGGTGGGCCGAACTTCCACCAGATTCCGATCAATGCGCCCAAATGCCCCTTCGCCAACCACCAGCGCGATGGGCACATGCAGATGCAGGTGCCGAAGGGCCGCGTGGCCTACGACCCCAGCTCGCTGGAGGACGACAGCCCGCGCGAAACCGCTGCCGGGTTCCGCAGCCATGCGACCGCCGATGATGGCCGCAAGGGACGCACGCGTGCGGCGAGCTTCGCCGACCACTACAGCCAGGCGCGCGCGTTCTTCCGCAGCCTGGAAAAGCCGGAGCAGGCGCATCTCGCCTCGGCGCTGGTGTTCGAGCTGTCCAAGGTGGAAACGCTGAAGGTGCGCGTGCGTACCGTCAGCCACCTGCGCAACATCGACGAGACACTGGCCAAGCGCGTGGCCGATGGCCTGGCCCTGGCCGACCTGCCCGATGCCGCGCCGACCGCAACGCCCGCACAGGACATGCCCGCCGTTCCGGAAGTGCGCATCATCGGCCGCACGAAAGACACGCTGCAGGGGCGCTGCATCGGCATCCTGTTCGATGAGGGCTCCGATGCGGGGCTGATCGCCAGCCTGCGCAAGGCCGCGCAGAAGGCCGGTGCCGACGTGAAGCTGGTAGCGCCGAAAGTGGGTGGCGCCACCCTCAGCGACGGCAAGCGCCAGGCCGCCGATGGCCAGCTGGCGGGCACGCCCTCGGCCGTGTTCGATGCCGTGGCCGTGGTGCTCAGTGCGGATGGGGCCAAGGCGCTGGCCAAGGAAGCCGCTGCCGTCGAATTCGTCAGCCATGCGTGGGCACACCTGAAGGCCATTGCCAGCGATGCCGGTGGCCAGGCGCTGTTGAAGGCCGCCCGCGTGGGCAACGATGCCGGCACCGTGGAAGCCGAGGACGCCAAGGGCTTCCTCGCTGCCGCGGCCACCCGCCAGTGGGCGCGCGAACCCAAGCTGCGCCTGCTGGCCTGATCGTTCCCTACCGGAGAAGCGACATGCCTCGTGGTGAGAAATCTGCCTACACCGACAAACAGAAGCGCCAGGCCGAGCACATTGAGGAAAGCGAACGCGCGCGCGGCGCCAGTGAGAGTACGGCCGAACGGATCGCGTGGGCCACCGTCAACAAGCAGGATGGCGGTGGCAAGCGCAGCGGCAGCGGGCGCAAGGCAACGAAGAAGGCCGCCGACGGCTGACCGTCAGCCAGGCAGCCCGTTCACCCAGCGCGCCACCACTTCGGCCGCCTGTTCGGGCCGTGCCTGCAGCAGCAGGTGCGGCCCCTGCAGCGCGACGTGGCGTGCCTCCGGCAGCAGGGCCTGCAGCTCGGACACGCTGGGTGGCCACAGCAGCCGGTCCTGCCGCGCCTGCAGGTACAGCGTCGGAACTGCGATACGCGGCAGCAACGCACGCACGTCCACGCGCAGGGTGCTGGCGGCGCGTTGCCGCAGCACGCGGCTGGGCACTTCGGCCAGGGCCTGGCGCAAAGCCTGCACGTTCTGCGGTGTTCGCCACTGCCCCAGCAGCACCCGCGCCATCACCGGCAGCGGCGGCAACGGCCATGCCGCGGACAGCGCCACAGCGCTCGCCGCCGGCACGGGCACCGGCCGTCGCGCGAACGTGGTGCTGAGCACCAGCCCACGCAGGCCGGCGGGCGCCTGCGCAGCAATCTGTACCGCCAACGGACCGGCAAACGATTCGGCCAGCAGCACCCATGGCTGCCGGGGAAGCTGCGGCTGCAGCCATGCGGCCAGGGTCGGATAATCCTGTGCCCCATGCACGGGCAGCGACAGCGCCTCCGCCTCCAGCCCGTGTGCACGCACGGCCTCCAGGAACGCGCCCGACATGCCCACGCCACCGTCCAGGCCGGGCAGCATCAGCACACGGGGGGCGCGGCGGGTTCAACTGCCGGGCCCTGCCGCGGCGGCCGGCGCAGGCGCCGCCACGGTAACGGCCTGCAGCGTGCGCACCGCCGCGATCGGAATCGCCTCGGCACGCCGCTGTTGCGGCCACCAGACAAACAGGAACGCGCTGCTGGAACCCAGCAGGCGCGCAGTGCCCGGCAATGGCGCGCGATCACCATTCAACTGCAGGCGGATCACTTCGCCACTGCCCGCGTTGCGGATCTGCTCACCGCGCACGGTCACGTAGTTCGCCGCGCCAAGCGCCATGAAGGCGGCCACGGCCAGGGTCATCGCGGTCAGCGGGCGCAGGCCCACGCCCTCCCAGCTGGTCAGCGCCGAGCGTGTCAGCACCGCGCGCCACGCCCAGTTGCGCGCGCGCAGCTGTTCCAGCTTGGCGGCATTGCGCATGCGCAGCGTTTCCGGCCAGCTCACCAGCAGGACCAGCAGCACGCCTGCGGCCAGCAGCAGTACGTACGCCGGGTCGCGGATGCCGGCCACCAGGAAATCGCTGGGCTGCAGGTAATCCAGGATCGACAGCTTGAAGCCGCGGTAGAACCAGAAGCTGCACCACAGGCCCAGCAGCGAGACCAGCAGGTAGGCCACGGTCACCAGCAGCGCCGGTTCGCGGCGCAAGCGGCGCAGCGCCTGCATCACCGCCGAATCATCATCCCCACGGGCCAGCGGCAGCATCGACCAGTCGGTCGGCACCTCGGGTGAAGGCATGGCGGGCGCAGCCATGCCCTGCACCCGTGGCACGTCGCCGTAGGCGCCTTCAGTCTCGTTGCTGTCCATGCCTCCTCCCCCGGCTCCAAGCGAGCACCCCAGCGAGCATCGCCGAAAAAGGGGCCGCGCGGTAGAGTCGAGCAAGCACGACTCTACCGGCGCAGCGGTCAGGCCGCGCGCGCCACCACGGCGCGGGCCGGGCCGCCCTGCTCGATCTGGAACACCGACACCGAGGTGGTCAGTGCGTTGGCCTGCTCTTCCAGCGCGCGGCTGGCCGCGGTGGCTTCTTCCACCAGGGCCGCGTTCTGCTGGGTCACCTGGTCCATCTGCACCACCACCTGATTGACCTGCTCGATGCCGGCCGCCTGTTCCTTGCTGGCCGCAGCGATGTCGCTCATCAGCTGGTTGGTGCGCGAACTGGCGTGGGCCAGGCGGGCGATCGCCGCCTCGGACTGCACCGTTACAGCCAGGCCGCTCTGCACCTTGGCGGCAGCATCCTCGATCAGCTCCTTGATCTCCTTGGCAGCGACGCCGGCGCGCTGCGCCAGGGTGCGTACTTCACTGGCGACCACGGCGAAGCCACGGCCCTGCTCACCAGCACGTGCCGCTTCGACGGCGGCGTTCAGCGCCAGGATGTTGGTCTGGAACGCGATGCCGTCGATGACCGTGGAGATCTCAGAGATGCGCGCCGAGGACTGGTCGATCTCGCCCATCACCGTTGCCATCTGCGCCATGGCCTGTTCGGTTTCGCGCACGGCAGCACCGGCCGCATGGGCTTCGCTGTCCGCCTGGCGGGCCAGCTCGGCGTTCTGGCGCACGGTGGAGGTCAGTTCCTCCATCGATGCAGCGGCCTCTTCCAGGTTCGCCGCCTGCTGTTCGGTACGGCGCGAGAGATCGCTGTTGCCCGCGGCCAGTTCCTGCGCCGCATTGTTGATGCTGTCGGCCGCCACCTGGATGCCGCGGACGATGCCGGTCAGCTGCGTGGTGGTGGTATTGGCATCGTCGCGCATGCGGGCGAAGACACCTTCGTACTCACCGTCCATGCGCGCAGTCAGGTTGCCGTGCGAAATCGCGCGCAGCACGTCGGACACGTCGGCGATGCTGGCCTGCGAGCTGGCCATCATGGCGTTGAGGTGTTCGACCATCGCGCGGTACTGGAACTGGAACGCCTCGGCATCGCCGCGCACGCTGAAATCGCCCGCACCGGCGGCCCGGGCCAGCGTATCGATCTGCGCGCTGATCGCCATCAGGCTCTGCTTCACCGCGGCCAGGGTGCGGGTGAACGCGCCCTTCTCACCCGGGTACTGCGGCAGGTCGCGGCTGAGGTCACCGATCGCGTAGCGCTGCATGACTTCAGCCATCAGCAGTTCCACCTGCACATGCGATTCCACCAGGCTGTTGGTGGCCTGCACCATGCGGCCGAAATCGCCGGGGAAGGCGCGGGCATCCATGCGGTAGCCGATGGCACCGGCCTCGTGCTGTTCGGCCATCTGCAGCTGCGCGCCAATGGCGGCCTGCACGCTCTGCCGCACGCTGCCCATGGCCTCGCCCAGCTGGGTCAGTTCATCGCGGCCACCGAGGTGGAAGGACTGGTCCAGCTCGCCCTTCGAGAGCTGCTGCGCCAGCTGCACCGCGCGCGCCAGCGGGCCGGTCATGCTGCGCCCGATCATCACCGAAGCGGCGATGCCGACCAACAGCGCCACGCCGCCCAGCACCAGCAGCTGCAGCAGGCTGCGCTCGCCGAGGCGGATCGCTTCGGCCGCCGCCTCGCGGCTCTCTTTTTCCTCGAAGGCCACGCCATCAGCCAGCGCCTTGTTCCAGCCGTTGGCCGCCTCCTGCACCGGCCCCAGGGTCAGCGCGACCGCGCCGGGGAAATCCCCCTGTTCCATCAGTTCGCTGGTCTGCTTGTTGAGCGGGCGCGCAATGGCGCGCTTGGCCGCGATGGCCTCGCCCATGGCCTTGCCCTCGGCATCGCCGGGCAGCGCCTGGTAGGCGGTCCAGCTCGCCTCGTAGCGCTTGACCAGGTCGGCGATGCGCTTCTCGTCGGCGTCGCGAGCATCACCCTGGCGGATCAGCATCTCGCGGCGCACGACCATCATCTGGTTGTTGGCATCGAGCATCTCCGACAGCAGCCGCACCTTGGCCACGCTGACGTCGACCACCTGCTGCATCGCGCGCTTCTGCACGGCGGTGGCGGTGGCGCCGGTGGCGACCACGGCGGCCACCAGCAGCAGCAACAGGCCAAAGCCAAGGCCAAGGCGCCAGGCAACCCTGACGTTCCTCAAGTAGTTCATGGGGGTATCCAAAACGGGGGGGATGTGCCCTTATCGGCGCGCCGCCCGCTGGCCTTGACCGTGCAACCGTGAACGCTTCGGTGGGCGTTCACGTTGGCCGTTCAGCCGGATGCCCGTTGCGGTTGCAGCGGACAGGCGCTGGCCAGGCGGGTGGCCAGGTCCTGGCGCAGGGCGCTGAGCGCGACGATGCGGGCGTCGATGTCGGCCAGTTTTTCCTGCAGTGCAGCCGCCAGCAGCGGGCCGGCATCGGCCTGTTCCCACAGCCTGGGCAGGCGCTGGCCGATCTCGGCCAGGGTGAAACCGAGCTGCTGGGCCGTGCGGATGTAGTGCACCAGCATCGCCGTTTCGTCCGGGTAATCGCGGTACCCATTGGCCAGGCGCCGCGCGCCGATCAGGCCCTGCTTCTCGTAGAAACGCAGGGCTTCGCGCGAGAGGCCGCAGGCCTGGGCCAGTTCTCCAATCTGCATGGGGGCTCCAGAAAACGCTTGACCCTGAAGTTTACTTCAGCCCTGACAGTACGCCCTCTTTCTCCTGTTGAAGGCGTCCATGCTCACCTCCCGTTACCTCTGCATCGTCCGCGCCAGCGCCTTCTACGACCTGGTGGTCACCCTGCCCTTCGCCCTGCCCTGGACCTTTGCACCCCTGCATGCGGCGATGGCTGCGCTGGCCGATGCCTGGCAACTGCCCGGCCAGGTACCGGCTCTGGACCCGCTGCACATGCTGCTGGCCAACCTGCTCGGCTCGGTGGTGGTGATGTGGTCGCTGGCCCGCGTGCTTGCCCCCAGCGTGCTGCTGGGCCGGCTCGATGCCGCCGCACGCGGGCTGTTCGCGCTGTGGCAGGTGTATGCGGTGCTGCACGGTGCCAGTGCGATCCTGCTGCTGTTCACCGTCGCCGAGATCGTCTTCGGCGTGCTGCAGAGCTGGCGCCTCCAGGATCAATCCGCACGTTGAGCGCTCATCTGCCGCTCAGCAACACGCCCGTGTTTTCACGCGGGCTGGTCGCGGGGTGCAGGCATGGTGGGGGCACGTTCTGCAGGAGCTTCCCATGCGTTCACCCCGTGTTGCCGTGCTTGCGCTGTCGCTGCTGGTTTCCCCTGCATTCGCGCAGGCCCCGCCGGCCAACCTGCCCGCGCCCATCGCCGAGCGTGCGGGACCGGACATCGCCGCACGCTCGCCGCTGCACGCACAGGTACTGCTGGACCGCGCCAATTTCTCGCCCGGCCAGATCGATGGCGAGGTGGGCAGCAACCAGCGCCGCGCGGTGTCCGGCTTCCAGGCCGCACACGGGCTGACCGTCACCGGTGAGCTGGACGATGCAACCTGGAACGCGCTGCAGGCCGATGCCAACGCGCCGCTGGCCAGTTACACGCTGACCGCGGAGGATGTGGCCGGTCCGTTCCAGCCGGTTCCGAAGGGGCCGGCCGCACAGGCCAAGCTGAAAGCGCTGGGCTACGGCAGCGTGGAAGAATCGCTGGGCGAGCGCTTCCATGCCTCGCCCGAGCTGCTGAAGGCACTCAACCCCAGCGTCGACCTGGGCAAGGCCGGCAGCCGCATCCAGGTGCCCAACATCGCCCCGGCACCGTTGCCGAAGGCGGCCAAGGTGGTGGTCGACAAATCCGATTCCACCCTGCAGCTGCTCGATGCGGCGGGCAAGGTCATCGCGCAGGTGCCGGTGTCCTCGGGCAGCCAGCACGATCCGCTGCCGATCGGTGAATGGAAGATCCTCGGCGTGTACCGCGACCCGCCGTTCCACTACAACCCGAAGCTGTTCTGGGATGCGCGCAAGGGCGAGAAGAAGGCGACGCTGCCGCCGGGCCCGAACAACCCGGTCGGGCGCGTCTGGATCGACCTGTCCAAGCCGCATTACGGCCTGCACGGCACGCCCGAACCCGGCCATGTGGGCAAGACCGAATCGCATGGCTGCGTACGCATGACCAACTGGGATGCGCTGCGCGTGGCCGATGCGCTGGATACCTCGGTACCCGTGGTGATGCAGGAGTAAGCCGATGCGTCTTTCGCAGCTGATCGTACTGGGCGTACTGCTGGGCCTGGGTGCAGGCTGGTGGCTGCGCCGCGATGCGGGTGAGCCGGTAGCGGTTGCGCTGCCTGCGGCGCAACCCGCAGCCGTGACGGCGGCGCCGGTGAAGCCGGCTGCGCCCGCGCGCGTGGATGCTGCGGCTCCAGCACTCACGCTGGCCGCTCCCGATGCGGATGCGCCCGCAGGCCTGCTGCTGCCCGTGCAGGGCATCCAGGCATCGCAGCTGCGCGACACCTTCACCGATGCACGCAGCGAGGGGCGCGTGCACGATGCCATCGACATCATGGCCGACGCCGGGACGCCGGTGCTGGCAGTGGCCGATGGCACGGTGGAAAAGCTGTTCGACAGCGAACGCGGTGGCCTGACGATCTACCAGTTCGAGCCCGGCGGACGCTGGTGCTACTACTACGCGCACCTGCAGCGCTACGCCGATGGCCTGGCGGAAAAGCAGGCCATCAAGCGTGGTGAAGTGATCGGCTACGTCGGCAGCACCGGCAATGCCAGCGCCGAGGCCCCGCACCTGCATTTCGAGGTGCACGTGCTGGGCCCGGAGAAGCAATGGTGGAAGGGCGAATCGATCAACCCTTACCCGTTGCTGCAGGCGGCTGGCCGCTGAGGCTTCAGCCGGCTGCGCTGCGTGCGGCGCGCAGGCCCGCCTGCAGCGTGTTCACTTCGGCCATCCATTCGTCCAGCGAATCGGCCTCGTCCCACAGCTCGCGCAGCTCACTGTCTTCGGCCGTCACCTGCTGTACGGCGCGTTCGGCCAGTGCCAGCAGCGCGGCGGTCGGGCGCTGTGGATTGGCCTTCATCCACGCCTGCAGGTCTTCCTCTTCGGCGATCGCCGGCGAGGGATGGCCCAGCAGCGCCAGGATCACTTCCGCTGCGGCCAGGGCCTTGCTGCCATCGCCAGCGTCCAGGTCTTCATCGGTCTCGGCAGCCGTGCGCAGCGCGTCTTCCAGCAGTGAAAGATCCGTGCTTTCGCGCAGGTCGCAGACCAGATCGCAGGCGTCATCGTTTTCGAACGTACCGCTGCCCCATGCACCCATGATGTTGCTCCTTCCTTGATTGATGTCCTGCCACGCGCGGACCGCGAGGCGCGACGCAGAAGCATGCGGCACGGCTGCGGATCCTGGCAACCCACCGGTGCACTCAGAGACCGCAGGCCACCCGCACCGCTTCACAGGCGGCGATGAGGTCTTCCACCAGGCGCCCGCTGACATCCAGTTCGCCCTCGTACTCGGCGATGTTGCGCTGCTGGTGGCACTTGTCGAGCACGCGCCATACCTCCGGGCCGACGCCCAGCGTGTGCTTGAGCGACTGGAACACGATGTAGCGGTTGCTGGGCCGGAACCCCTGCGCACGAAGCGCCGCCAGGCTCAATGCGTGGGCGGCGTTGTAGGCCAGGTCGAAGCGGCTTTCCAGCGAAAGCGTCGCATTGCGTGCGTCACGCAACCGCGCCAGGCCCGAGCGCTGCAGGCCTTCGATCTCGCGCGGATCCGGCGGCTCGGCGCTGAGCGGTTTACCCGGCCCGACCAGGTTCTGCAATGGCGAGGTCATCCATTCCTCCAATCACCCACAGCTTGGGTTGTTCCAGTACACGCTGCAGGAAGGCATTGCCCTTGTGCAGGCGATCGTTCAATTCGTCGTGCGTGTACAGCGTCGGGTTCACCGGCCGTCCCAGGCGATCTTCCAGCGGATCGAGCACGGCCATCAGCTCAGCATAGCCCAGCGTATCGGAGACCAGCATCAGATCGATGTCGCTGTGCGCGCTGTCGGTGCGCTTGGCCACCGAGCCGAAGACGAAGGCCGCCGCAATCTGGTCCTGCAGCGGCTGCAGTGCGTCGCGCAGCGGCTGTGCCAGGCCGATGGTCTTGTGCACCAGCGCCACCAGTTCGGCATGGATCGGCGAGCCCGCAAAGGCGCGATAGCGCTTCTGGTTGCCGACCTTGCGCTGCTCCACCAGGCCACTGGCGACCAGCTTGGCCACTTCGCGCTGCACGGCGCCGGAACCGGCACCGCTGCCACTGATCAGCTCGGAAATGCTGAAGTCACGGCGGTCCTGCCCGAACAGCAGGGCCAGCACCCGTTGCTGGGTCTGGGTGAACAGCGCGTCGGCCAGGCCGATGGGGCCGGTGGACGACGATGTGGCGGCTTGGTTACCCATATTGGGCATTATTGTGCCCATATTGGGTATTTGGCAAGTGTGGGGCCTGCCCCCCGCGCTACCGGGTGCTGTTGCGCCGTTGCCAGCGCCGCAGCGCGATGCTCGCGGCGGCCAGCCCGCCAGCGGCAATCAGTAACAGCAGCGCCACCGGCTGCCAGAAGAAGAACGGCCACAGCCAGAGGTAATCGAGGTCGGTCAGCTTCAACACGTCCATCGGCGGCAGCAGTTCCACCGAGGCCGCTCGCCCGGCCAGCGCCGGGTCAACCTCCAGCACGGTCAGCCGCAGCCAGGAACGCCCGCGCGGCAGTGCGTCCCCCCGCCCATAGCCGAAGTACGAGGCGGCGAACCTGCTGGGCCCGACCGACTCCAGCGCCCGGGAAACATCCGTTCCGGACGCACCCGAGCGTGTCTTCGCGCGGAACTCGTTGCGATCGGTCGGGGTGTCCGCGCGCAGGCGCAGCTCCGGATCGATCGACGGATCGGCGCCGTCATCGGCGTAGCGCAGGCGCAGCCGCAGCGGGTCGTCGATGAAACGGTAGACCGCGATCTCGGCGGTCGCACCGGGCTGCAGCACCAATGGCAGGGTCTGCGTACGCGAGGCCAGGTGGTTGGCGGCCGCGCCCAGTACCAGCACGATGCAGGCCAGCGCCCACAGGCTCCACAGCAGCCACAGGGTCACCCGTGCGACCGTCTCGCCCTTCATGCCGAACTCCCGGTCATCGCGCTGCGTCCCTGCTGGCGTTGGCCACAACGTAGCGCAGAACTGCACGTGACCATAGTGCTAGCGTAAGGCAGCGCGCGAGCCGGCCCGGTACCTCGCCAGATGGCGAGGCTGGGCATCGCACATGCAGAACGGAGGTCAGGCCGGCCTGACTTCCCGGCACACCAGCTCGGCCAGTTCGCGGCAGGCGAAGAACAAGCCTTCCACCACGCCCTCATCGAGGTGGCGGCGGGGCGTGGCCATGGTCTTGCAGCGGTTCGCGGCGTGCAGCATCTCCGCCGCGGTGAGGATGGCCACGGCCGCACGGTCGATCCGCGCCAGGGATTGTCTGCGGCCTTCGGACAGGTTCTCTTCCGGCCAAAGCATGCCATCAGAGCCTTCGCCATCGCGGATGCGGGTGAGGCAGCCCTGGAAGGTGCTGAGATCGGAGGTAGGGTCTTCATCGTCGTTGACGGCATCAACAACGTGGAACGGCGGGTTCTTGCGAGTGGTCATGGCGTCGGCTTCCGTGGCTGTACGTAACAGCGCCACCGCGCGGAAGCGGGGTGGCGGACGGTGCGGGTTCCAAACCGGTGCATAGCTAATCCGGCGGGTCCGAAGACCCCCACGCACCGCCCGCCATAAAGGCCGACGGATTGCCAGCCGGCACCGTTTCAGGACGGTGCCGGCTGGCAAGCGTTTACAGCTATGCAACGGGTTTGGATGCCCGGCCACCCTTTTTCGGTGGCGCGCCATGGTGTCTACGCCTGCACGATCGATTCAATGAGAAAAATCCGAAAGGTCCGGAGGGAATCGAGCGTGCGGTGCGAAGTGTTGCATACGCGGGGAGTGGCGGATGCGACAGGAAAAGGCGCGAATCTGCAGCTGCGCGGGCGAGAGCGACGCGCAGTGACGCAAACAACCCGCGCTAAGGAATGGCGCGTGACGTTTATCGCTTACCAGAAGTTGTATGCGGAGGTCGTGCGGGAAGTGCGAGTGGCGCGTGGCTTGGGAGAATCTGACGTGGATGGCCGATTTAGAGTGCCGGAAGCGACATGCTGGTGGCTTCGGTTCTGCCAGCCATGGGCTGGCACTACGGGAGTTGGTGGAGAACCCAAAAAGAAGCGCCGCGACCCTAAGGGAGTCGCGGCGCTCTTTTTCAATTGCACAGCGTTACCACCACGCCGGGCATGGCCCGGCGCTACCGCCTACTCAGGCGAACGGATCCTGCAGGACCATGGTGTGGTCGCGGTCCGGGCCGGTGGAGACGATGCTGATCGGGCAACCGGCCAGCTCTTCCAGCGAACGCAGGTAGGCACGTGCCGCCGGCGGCAGCTCGTCCCAGTTGGTGATGCCGTGGGTGTTCTCGCTCCAGCCCGGGAACTCCAGGTAGACCGGGGTGCAGTCTTCCCAGCCCTGCGCGTCCAGCGGCGCGTACTCGGTGCGCTTGCCGTTGTATTCGTAGGCGATGCAGACCTTCAGCTTTTCCATGCCGTCCAGCACGTCCAGCTTGGTGATGCACAGGCCGCTGATGCCGTTGATGGCCACGGCGCGCTTCAGCGCGACGATGTCCATCCAGCCGCAGCGACGCGGGCGGCCGGTCGAGGCACCGTACTCGGCGCCGCGGTCACGGATGCCCTGGCCGATTTCATCATCCAGTTCGGTCGGGAACGGGCCACCGCCGACGCGGGTCGCGTAGGCCTTGGCGATGCCCAGCACGTAGTCGATCGCATCGGCGCCGACGCCGGCACCGGCCAGCGCGCCACCGACGGTGGTGTTGGAGCTGGTGACGTACGGGTAGGTGCCGTGGTCGATGTCCAGCAATGCGCCCTGCGCACCTTCGAACAGCACGCGCTTACCCTGCTTGCGCAGGTCGTGCAGGATGCCGGCCACGTCGGACTTCATCGGCTGCACGTATTCGCCGAAGGCCAGTGCTTCGTCGAAGGTCTTCTGGAAGTCGACCGCATCGGTGTTCAGATACTTGGTCAGCACGAAGTTGTGGTAATCCAGCGCGGTGCGCAGCAGCTCTTCCAGCTGCTTGGGGTAATGCAGGTCGGCGATGCGGATGCCGCGGCGCGCCACCTTGTCTTCGTAGGCCGGGCCGATGCCGCGACCGGTGGTGCCGATCGCCTTGCCGCCGGCAGCGCGTTCGCGCGCCTGGTCCAGGGCGATGTGGTACGGCATGATCAGCGGCGCGGCCGGGGAGATCTTCAGGCGCGAACGCACTTCGACGCCGGAGGCTTCCAGCTCGGCGATTTCCTTCTGCAGCGCGGCCGGCGAGATCACCACGCCGTTGCCGATCAGGCACAGCGCATCGTCACGCAGGATGCCCGACGGGATCAGGTGCAGGACGGTCTTCTTGCCATTGATGACCAGGGTGTGGCCGGCATTGTGGCCGCCCTGGAAGCGCACCACGGCGCCGATTTCCTCGGTGAGCAGATCGACGATCTTGCCCTTGCCTTCATCGCCCCACTGGGCACCCAACACTACGACAGACTGACCCATGACGGGCTCCTCGATTTGTTGCGGCCATCGGGGCCGCGGACGGGTAAACCGTGGCGGGGCTGGCCAGCACCTGGAAGGCGGCTCCAAACGGGGAGCGGCCGGCGATGGAAGGCCCAGACACGGAAAAAGCCGAACGGGGAGGCCCGTCCGGCTTTTGTGCATTATCCGGGTTTCCGGGGTCGGGTGCCACCTTTCCGACGGACGGCTTCACCGGCCGGTCAGGCCGGTAGTGCCGGCCGCTGGCCGGCAACCTGGAATTGCCGGCCAGCGGCCGGCACTACCCTTTCAATGGCGTGCCCACCACAGCAGGCTCAGGCCGGCCAGCAGCACCAGCCCGCCGAAGCTGCGCAGGGCCGGGCTGGGCAGGTCCAGCAGGCGCTCGGCCATGCGCTTCCAGGCCAGCGGGGCCACGAATAGCAGCAAGCCTTCGAGCACGGCCACCAGGCAGACGGCCGCGAACAGATCTTTCATGTGGGGCGCTCCGGAAAAAACACGGGGCCCGGCATCTGGCCGGGCCCCGTGGGATCTTGCCGAACGACTCAGCGGTCGCTCTTGAGGTACTGCAGGAACGGGTCGTTCTTGTCCAGCACGATAATGCCGTTGCCGTCGGTCATGGAGCCGCGGTAGGCCTCCAGGCTGCGATAGAACGCATAGAACGACGGGTCAGCCGAACCGGCCTTGCCGTAGATGCGGGCGGCATCGGCATCGCCTTCACCGCGCAGGCGCTGTGCATCGCGCTCGGCTTCGGCGATCAGCACGGTGCTGTCACGGTCGGCCTGGGCACGGATGGTCAGCGACTGCTCCTCGCCCTCGGCGCGCAGCTTGGCGGCTTCCTGCTTGCGCTGTGCGCGCATGCGCTCGTACACGTCGTTGATCACCTGGCTGTCGGTGGGCAGGTCGACCTGCTTGATGCGCAGGTCGATCATCTGCATGCCCAGCCCGGACACCGCTTCGTTGATGTCCTTGAGCTGCGCGGCGATCAGCTCGCTGCGGTCGCCCGACACCAGCTGCTGCAGGGTGCGCGAGTTGATCTGGTTGCGCAGCGAATCGGTGATGATCGGCTGCAGGCGCGCGTTGGCCACGCGCGGGTCACCACCGGTGGCACGGAAGTAGTCGCCCACGTTGGAGATGTAGCCGACGGCGAAGAAGTCGACGCTGACGTCCTTCTGCTCGGCGGTGAAGTAACGCGCCGGCGCCGTGTCCAGCACCTGGAAGCGGCGGTCGAACACGCGCACGGTTTCCACCACCGGCACCTTGAAGTGCAGGCCCGGCTTGATGTCCGAACGCACCACCTTGCCCAGGTTCAGGACCATGGCGGTCTGGTCCTCGCGGACCACGTAGACCGAACCCAGCAGGGCCAGCAGGGCCGCCACGGCGACGGCAATCCAGATAGAACTTCTCATCGGCTGCCCTCCTCACGGCCGCTCGGACGCCCGGTCGGGCGGGTCACGGCCCGGCCCGGATCACGGGAAACTTCGGTTGCGGTACCCGGCAGCGACGGCATCACCACGTCCGGGTTCGGCACCGCGGCCGGCGCCGAGGCGCTGGGACGGGTGTCGCCGGTCATCGGCACGTAGATCAGCTGGCGACCATCGCCACCGATCACCTTGCGGTTCTCGCTCAGCACCTGCTGCACGGTTTCCAGCCACAGGCGTTTGCGGGTGACCTCCGGGGCGTCCTTGTACTGGGCCTGCAGCAGGCTGAAGCGCTGTGCGTCACCCTCGGCCTTGGACACCACGGCCTGCTTGTAGCCTTCGGCGGTGGTACGGGCACGCGAGGCCTGGCCTCGGGCTTCCGGCACGACCTTGGCGGCGTAGGCCTGGGCTTCGTTGATCAGGCGTTCCTTGACCTGCTGGGCACCGTTGACCTCGTCGAAGGCCGGCTTGACCTCCTCCGGCGGACGGGCGTCCTGCAGGGTCAGGCCGGTCACGGTCAGGCCGGTCTTGAACGCACCCAGCAGCGCCTGCAGGCGCTCCTCGGCGGCCACGGCCAGCGGGCCACGGTTGTTCAGCACCGAGTTGAGGTCGGCGCGGCCGACTTCCTCGCGCACCGCGCTCTGCGCGGACTGTTCCAGCACCTGGTCCGCATCGACGGTACCGAACAGGTACTGCTGCGGGTCATCGATGCGGTACTGCACGTTGAGCGAGACGTTGACGATGTTCTCGTCGCGGGTCAGCACCGGCACCTGGATCGAGAAGGTCTTGATCTCGGTGGCATTGACCTTGGTGACCGATTCGATCGGCCACGGCAGCTTGAAGTTCGGGCCCGGGGTCAGGATCCGCGAGAACTGGCCGAAGCGCAGCACCACGCCACGCTGCTGTTCGCCGATCAGCTGGAAGCTGGAGAACAGCACCAGCAACACCACCGCCGCCGCCACCCAACGCAGGATGCCGCCATCGAACAGGTCCTTCAGCGGCCCGGGCAGACCGCCCCAGCCACCACCATTGCCACCGCCGCGCGACCCGAACGGCCCGCGTCGATTGTCCTCGGGGCCTTGTCCGCCCTTGTTGCCGCCGGGTGTATTCCAGGCCATGCACGCTCCATCAATATGTGGGCTGCGGCGCGGGCCCTTCCCGCGGCGCCAGCCGTGAATCTTCACCGATCATACAAGATGGGGCGGACTGGCAGGTTTGAAAGGGCCCTGACCGGGTAATGTGGCGTTTTCCTCGAAGTCAGGCAGCGCCGATGGCCCCCACCACCCCGTTCACCGCCTTCCGGATCGAAAACGACGATGCTGGCTACCGCAGCGGCCTTGTCCAGCTGGGCGTAGACGACCTCAGCCCCGGCCAGGTGCTGGTCCGCGCCCACTGGTCCTCGGTCAACTACAAGGACGCCCTGGCCGGCACCGGCAAAGGGAAGATCCTGCGCCGCTTCCCGCTGGTGGGCGGCATCGACGTGGCCGGCACGGTGGTCGCCTCCAGCGACCCGGCCTGGCGCGAGGGCGATGCGGTGCTGGCGACCGGCTGCGGCCTCAGCGAAACCCGTGACGGAGGCTACAGCCAGTACGTACGCCTGGAATCGCGCGCCGTCATCGCCCAGCCGGCCGGGCTGAGCCCGCGCGAGGCGATGGTGCTGGGCACCGCCGGCTTCACCGCGGCCCTGGCCCTGCTGCGCCTGCAGGACAACCGGCAGACCCCGGGGCACGGGCCGCTGGCCGTGACCGGTGCCACCGGCGGCGTCGGCGCGCTGGCCGTGGACATCTTCAGCCGTGCCGGCTACGAGGTGCATGCGATCAGTGGCAAGCCGGAGCAGGCCGCCTTCCTGCGCGACATCGGCGCGAGCGAGGTGCTGCCGCGCGAGGCGCTGGCCGATACCGCGCCCCTGCAGTCGGCCCGCTTCGGCGGCGGCCTGGACAATGCCGGCGGATCGATGCTGGCCAGCCTGCTGGCGCAGACGGTGCCCTATGGCAGCGTGGTCAGTGCCGGCCTGGCCGCGAGCGCGAAACTGGAGATGACGGTAATGCCATGCATCCTGCGTGGCGTCTCGCTGCTCGGCGTGTCCTCGGCCAGTGCGCCGCGTGACCTGCGCGAACAGGTGTGGGCGCGCCTGGGCGGGAAATGGAAGCCGCAGCACCTGGAGCGCATCTGCACCGCGGAAGTGGGCCTGGCGGACCTGCCGGGCGTGTTCGAGCGGATGCTGGCCGGTGGTTCGCTGGGCCGCACGGTGGTGCGGATCGACTGAACGTCGCAGGCAGGCGACGGACGGCAGCTACCCTACTCCCACCAGCAATGTGCCCGCACTACACTGCGGGCATGACACGGGGAACAACATGGCACGCATTCTGATCGTCGACGATTCACCGTCGCAGCTGTTGGGGATACAGCGCATCGTCGAGAAACTCGGGCACCAGATCCTGACCGCCACCGATGGCGCGGCCGGGGTGGAGACGGCCAAGGCCGAACTGCCCGACCTGGTATTGATGGACGTGGTGATGCCGAACCTCAACGGGTTCCAGGCTACGCGCACGCTCGCCCGCGACGAGGCGACCCGGCATATCCCGGTGATCCTGGTGACCACCAAGGACCAGGACACCGACCGCATGTGGGGCATGCGCCAGGGCGCGAAGGCCTACATCACCAAGCCGTTCTCGGAAGACGAGCTGTCCGAGGTGCTGGAGCGGGTGTTCGCCGGCCAGGGCTGAACCGTTCCCGGTAGGTGCCAACCGTTGGTTGGCACGCGTTTGAAACCGCCGGGCGTGGCCCGGCGCTACCTTCAGATTGTTTCGCCGAAGGCCTTTGCCAGGTTCCGGTAGGCCTTCTTCTGCGCGTCGTCGGTCGCCGCCGGCGCCACGATCTCCAGCTCAACGATCTGGTCGCCATCCGGGCTGCCCGGCAGGCCGCGGCCACGCAGGCGCAGTTTGCGGCCGGCATCGGAATCGGCCGGGATCTTCAACTCCACCGCGCCGCCCAGCGTCGGCACGCTGATGCTGGTGCCCAGCGCTGCCTGCCACGGCGTCACCGGCAACGTGTAGAGAATGTTGCGGCCATCCACTTCGAACTGCGGGTGGGCGGCATATTCCACTTCCAGCAGCAGGTTGCCACCGTGGGTGCCCTGCCCTGACAGGCGGATCACCTGGCCCGGGCGGATGCCCTTCGGCACGCGCACGTCCAGCTGCTTGCCGTTGACGGTGATGCGCAGGCTGTCACCGCTGTACGCCGCTTCCAGCGGCACCGACAGCTTGGCCCGGGTATCGCGGTTGGGCGCCTGGCCGTGGCTGCTGAAGCCCGGGCCGGGGCCCGCACCCTGCCCGCCGCGCTGGCGCGCGAACAGGCTTTCGAAGAAATCGCTGAAGCCGCCGCCGGCACCGCCGCCGCCGAACACTTCCTCGAAGTTGAAGCCGCCCGCACCGCCGTAGTTCGGCGGCACGTTGAACTCCTCGCCCGGGCGATAGCCCTGCGCGCGCAGCTGGTCATAGGCCGCGCGCTTTTCCGGATCGCGCAGCGCCTCGTAGGCCTCGTTGACCGCCTTGAACTTGTCCTCGGCGCCGGCCTCCTTGCTCACGTCCGGGTGGTACTTGCGCGCCAGCCGGCGGTAGGCGGTCTTGATCTCGGCCTCGCCCGCACTCGGTTCCACCCCCAGGGTGGCGTAGTAATCCTTGAATTCCATCCAGCTACCTCGATCTGCTTCGGCCGCGCCGGTGGCGCCGCCCCGGGCTCATTCTACGCGCCGGCATGCTACGCCGCTGCCCGTGCGGCGCCGGTGAGGCCGTTTGATCCGGCGCAATGCACCTGCCGCCGCCCTGGCCCCAGGATGGGGCGTGCACACCGGTTTTCCAATGTCTTGACGCGTTCCTCCCACCCGCCCGATTAGCCTGCCCACCAGCAAGGAGTTCCCATGACGATCCACGTTGGCGACCGCATCCCGGAAGTGACACTCAAGCGTATCCGCGAGGGCATCGAAACGCTGGACACCCAGGCGCTGTTCGAAGGACGCAAGGTCGTCCTGTTCGCCGTGCCCGGGGCCTTCACTCCCACCTGCTCGGCCCGTCACCTGCCTGGCTTCGTCGAGAGATTCGCGGCGTTCCGCCAGCGTGGCATCGATGTGTACTGCCTGGCGGTCAACGACCCGTTCGTGATGAAGGCGTGGGCCGCCGACCAGCACGTGCCCGAGGGCCTGTTGATGCTCTCCGATGGCAACGCCGAACTGACCCGTGCGCTGGGCCTGGAGCTGGATGCCAGCGCCTCGGGCATGGGCATCCGGTCGCGCCGCTACGCCCTGTACGTCGATGACGGCGTGGTCCGCGCCGCCTGGATCGAGGAACCCGGCCAGTTCGAGGTGTCCTCGGCCGACTACGTGCTGGAGCACCTTCCCACCTGACACCCCCACCGCATGAGGAACCGGCCAGCCATGTCCAACAAGCCAGCCAAAGCCAGCAAGCCCGCCAGCAAGCCCGCCGCCAAGCCCAGCGCCCAGGTGCCCGGCATCAGTGACCGCACGACCCTGCGCGAACGCGCCCGGCGCAACATCGAGGACGGTGCGATCACCGACAGCTACAGCGCCGACCGCAAGGTGGTGATCAAGCTGCTCAACGATGCCCTCGCCACCGAATACGTGTGCGTGCTGCGGTATTACCGGCACTACTTCATGGCCAAGGGCATGCTGGCCGATGCGGTCAAGGCCGAGTTCCTCGAACACGCGCAGCAGGAACAGGCCCATGCCGGCAAGCTGGCCGAGCGCATCGTGCAGCTCGGCGGCGAGCCGGATTTCAATCCAGACACCCTGACCGCGCGCTCGCATGCCGAGTACAAGGAAGGCAGCGACCTGCGCGACATGGTGCGCGAGAACCTGGTGGCCGAGCGCATCGCCATCGACAGCTACCGCGAGATGATCAACTTCATCGGCGACCGCGATACCACCACCAAGCGCATCCTGGAGGAAATCCTGGCGCAGGAGGAGGAACACGCCGACGAGTTTGCCGACCTGCTGGACGGGTGGATCGGGGAATAGCGCTGCAGCGCTCCCTGTAGAGCCGAGCCCATGCTCGGCTGGCTGTTGCACGCGCGCTACAGAAGCAGCCGAGCATGGGCTCGGCTCTACAAGGGCCCGGCGCTACCGCAGGACGGTAAACCTCACCTGCGTCCACGCGCCATCGGTCGCCAGCGCGGTCAGCGTATGCGCGCCCGGCTGGGCGAACTCGCGCTGCATCAGCTGCGCCCCTTGGGTGCGGGCGATCCAGCGGCCGTCCAGCAGCCAGTCCACCGCCTGTTCACTGCCCAGCGCGCGCAGCTGCAGGCGAACGCCGTGCTGGGCGTTGGGTGCGCGCGCCAGCGCGGCGCCATCGTTGAGGCCATCCACGTGCAGGGCCGCGCTCGCTTCGCGGCCATCGTCGCGGCAGTCGGCGGCCAGTGGCGGCAACTGCGATGCATCGCGCGTGGCCTTGGGCAGCCACGGCGACAGCAACGCCGGCCAGCGCGCGATCTCGCGTTCCACTTCCTGGTGCGGCGCACTGCAGTCGGCGGACAGCCGCTGGCCCGTGCGCGCATCGGCGATGTAGCGCTGCCGGCCCGGCTGCCAGCGCCGCGCCTCACGTTCGGGGAAGGTCGGCGGCACGCCACCGTCCAGCAGCCACGCCGTCATGCGCCGCTGGCACAGCGTGGCCGGCAATGACCCGGCCAGTTCGCCGGTGGGCCAGCACACGTCGGCGCGGCTGACGCTGGCCGGCATCGGTGCAGCAGCGGCATCGCCGGGCTGGCGCGGCAGGCTGTCGACCACCTCGAACATCAGCGGCAACGCTGTCACCGCGCCGTACTGGCCCGGCAGCGGCGTGCCATCGGGCCGGCCCACCCACACGCCCACCGTGTAGTGGCGTGTGCTGCCGATCGCCCAGGCATCGCGGTAGCCATAGCTGGTGCCGGTCTTCCAGGCCACGCGCGGGCGTCCACCGACGTCGAACGTGCCCACCCCATAACCCGGGCGCGGGTTGGACTCGAGCATCTCGCGCACGATCCAGCTGGCCCCGGGCGAGGACAGGCGCCGCTCGATCATCGGATCGTCATCGCTGTAGCGCACACGCCCGGCAATGCCGTTGCGGTTGAGCGCGGCGAAGGCGCCGACCAGATCCTCAAGCCGCGCACCGGTGCCGCCGAGGATGAGCGACAGGTTGGGCGAGCTGCCCGGCGGGAAGCGCAACTGGATGCCCGCGTGCGAGAGGCGCGCGGCGAAGCGCGCCGACCCCACCCGCTGCAACAGGTCCACCGCTGGCACGTTGAGCGACAGGCGCAGCGCGCTGGATGCACTGACGGGACCGTTGAATGCCTCATCGAAGTTGCCCGGCCGATAGCTGCCGAAGCTCTGCGGCGCATCCACCAGCAGGCTTTCCGAATGGATCAGGCCATCGTCCAGCGCCATGGCGTACAGGAAGGGCTTGAGCGTGGAGCCCGGCGAGCGCCAGGCCTGCACCATGTCGACGTGGCCCAGGCGTTGGCGGTCACCGAAGGCCAGCGTGCCGACATACGCACGGGCCTGCAGGGTCTGGTTGTCGACCACCAGCAGGGCTGCCGAGGTGCGCTCGGGCAGCGTGGAGAAATAGCTGGCCACGCGCTCTTCCAGCGTGCGCTGCAGGTCCAGGTCGATGCTGCTCTGGATGCGCGCCTGGCCCGGGTGTGCCGAATGCAGCCGCTGCGCCAGCAGCGCCGCATGCATCGGCGGCCGCAGCGACCGCGCGACCACATTCTCGATGCGCGCATCGTCTACTTCTTCCGGCGTCCACACACCCAGTTCGGCCATGCGCGCCAGCACTTTGTCGCGCGCTTTCTGCGCCGCTTCCGGGTGGCGGTCCGGGCGCAGCCGGCTGGGCGCCTGCGGCAGTACCGCCAGCAGCGCGGCCTCGGCGTGCGACAGTTGCGTGGCTGGCTTGCCGAGGTAGGCCCAGCTGGCCGCTTCCACGCCCTCGATGGTGCCGCCGTAGGGCGCGCGCTCCAGATACAGCGCGAGGATCTGCGCCTTGCTCAGGTGTACTTCCAGCTGCACCGCGCGCAGCATCTGCTTGAGCTTGCCCCACGGCGTGCGCGAGTGCGGATCAAGGATGCGCGCGACCTGCATGGTGAGCGTTGAACCGCCCGACACGATGCGGCCGCCACGCAGCAGCTGGCCGCTGGCACGCAGGATCGCCAGCGGGTTGATGCCCGGGTGTTTCCAGAACCAGCGGTCTTCGTAGGTCAGCAGCGCCTGCAGGTACAACGGCGAAACGCTGTCGGCCGAGGCCGGGTAGCGCCACACGCCATCGCCATCGGCAAAGGCGCGCAGCGGGCTGCCGTCGGCGGCCACCACCAGGGTGCTGGTGTCGCGCTGCCTGGGCAGCGGCGGCGGGAAGACGAAATCCAGGACCAGCAGCAGTACCAGCAGCCCTGCCGTGCCCCAGCGCAGCCAGGGCCACAGTGGTTGCAGCCGGCGGCGCAGGGCCGCCCGCCGGGTTGTCCACTCGATCTTCATTGCAGCGTGCCGGTGGGACGGGCCGCGCCGTCGCGGCCCGTCCGCGCGGTCACGGCTGGACCACCGTGATCGTGGTCGGGTTGCTGCGGCCCACGCCGCGCAGCTGCGGCCGGTACATGTCTTCCACCAGCGGCGGCGGCACCGAGTAGGTACCCGGGGTCACCGCACGCACCAGGTAGAAGACGTTCGCCTTGCCACCGCGCGACAGTTTCAGCGCGGCCACGTAGCGGTCGTCGCGGAACTCCTCGTGCTTGGTATCGGCGGCCGAGCTGCGGTCGCTGATGGTGATGCCATCGACCACCACATCGGCCCACTGCTTGGCATCGCCCAGGTTGAAGTTCTCGATCTCCAGGCCGGCCGGCAGCAGGTCGGTCAGCAGTGCATCGGGCATCTGCGTATCGGCACTGATGGTGATGCGCACGATCAGCGCTTCGCCTTCCTTCAGCGGTCGCGGCGTCCACGGCTTGCCGTCGGTACCGAAGTAGCTGCGCTCGACACCCAGCACGCTGTTGTCCGGTGCCGGCGCGGTGCGCGGGATGCCGGCCACGTCGATGCTGGCAAACATCGGCGGCTCGCCCTGCGGGGTAAAGCGCACGCCACTGGCCAGCTCGCTGCCGGTGAAGTTGCGACCGAACAGCTTGCGCTCGCCGATGGCCTCGCTGTTGCCACCAATCACCAGTTCACCGGCCACCAGGGCCTTCTGGTTGGCGGCAAGGGCCTTGCCGAGGCGGGCGATGGCCACCTGCTCCTGGGTGCTCAGCCACATCCAGCCGGCATTGCGGCGGGCATCGAGGCCACGGCCCAGATCGACCGCACGCGCATCCCAGGCCGGCTTGGCCAGCTTGTTTTCGTGGGTCAGCGCGATCATCAGCGCGTCGTCACGGATGGCACTGCCGTAATCGCCGAAGTACGACGGGCGCTCGCTGCTGGACTTGGCAAACCCGGCGGCAATCGCCGCCTGGCCGCGCTTGGCGTCGCCCTGCAGGGACAGCGCCACGCCCAGGTGGACCAGCGACAGGCCGCCGACCGCCTTGCTGCGCTCGTTGTCGTACAGCGTGCGCAGCGTACCCAGTGGGGCACGGTTGACGCGGGCCAGCACGTAGCCGGAATACGCCTGGTTGGCGAACTTCAGCTTCTCGCGGTCATCCTGCCCGTAGAACTGGTTGCCACCGGACAGCAGGTCCTCGCTGAGGCGGTTGAGCGCCTTCTGCAGCACGTTGTCCGGCACGGCGAAACCGCCGTCCTTGGCATCGAGCAGGAACTCGGTGATGTACGGGGTCAGCCACGGGTTCACGTAGCCATCGTCGCCCCACATGGAGAAGTTGCCGTTGGCCACCTGCATCGACGCCAGGCGACCGAACGCGCCTTCCATGCGCTCGCGCCGGGTCTTGGCGTCCAGTCCGTCGGTGCCGAGCATCGACGAAGTGGCCTGGTCCAGGATCAGCGCGGCGTAGCCCTTGCTGGTGGTCTGCTCGGCACAGCCGTAGGGATAGTTCAGCGCGCCCTGCAGGGCGCTGGCGAACGGGATCGGCGGCAGCGGGCTGACCAGCAGGCGGGCATTGACCGACTCGGCCATCAGGCCATCGGCCAGGCCGCCGTCCAGGCTGACCGCAGCCAGCGGATCGAGCGTGCGCACCTGCGAACGGATCACCTGCGGCCACGCCGCACGCACCGGCAGCTCGTAGCGGCGGTCGGCCTTGAAGCCGTTGCCATCCACGCGCACCCGTACCTTGGCCACGCTGTTGCCCTCGCGGGCCGACAACGGGAAGCTCAGCGTGGTCTTGGCATCTGCGTTGAGCTGCACGTTGCGGCTGCCCTCGCCCAGGCTCAGCGGGCCCTCGGTGTCCACCTGCACGTTGAACTGGCCGGGCTTGCCGGTGAAGTTCTGCACGTCCAGGGTGACGGTGCTGCGGTCGCCCGGTGCGAGCACGCGCGGCATGCTGGCCTCGGCCAGGATCGGCGCGCGCACGATGGTTTCCACATCGCGCTTGCCGTACTGGTCATCGCTGTAGACCAGCGCCGACACGCGCAGCGTGCCGTTGAAGTCCGGCACCTTCAGGCGGATGCGCGCATTGCCCTTGGCATCAAGCTGCACCGGGCCGGAGAACAGGTCCACGGTCTGCACGCGCGCGGTCGGGCGCTTGGCCTGCGGCAGCGCCTGCAGGGCCATGTCGCCGCCGAACTTCAGCTTGCCGCTGCTGCCGTCGAAGCTCTCGATCACCCGGCTGTAGATGTCGTAGGCATCGATGCCGAGGCGACGCTGGGCGAAGAAGTGCGCGCCGGCATCGGGCACCGGGAAGCGGGTGATGTTGAGGATGCCCACGTCCACCGCCGAAACGGTGACGTGCGCGGTCTTGCCGGCCAGCTGCGGTGCGCTCACCGTCACCGGCAGGTCCTGTTCCGGGCGCATCTGCTTCGGCGCGACCAGGCCCACGGCCACGGTGCGTGCCTTGCGGTCCATCGGCACGTGCACCACGCCCACGGCGCGGGCCGGGGTGATCTTGCTGGGCGCACTGCCACCGCGGAACACCAGCGCGGTGATGTAGACGTCGTGGCGCTCCCAGTCGGCGGTGACCGGGATCTTGTAGGTGGCACCCGGCTTGGCGTCGATCTCCTGCACGTACAGCATGCGGTCGGTCTCGACCATCAGCACGCCCTTGCCGGCGTGCGGCGGGGTCACCGTCACCTGCAGGGTATCGCCGGCCTTGTAGCCGGTCTTGTCCAGGCCCAGCTTGACCTTGTCCGGGCGTGCATCCAGGCCGCGGTTGTCATCGCCCCAGCTCCAGCCGGCGCGGAACGGGTAGCGGCTGGTCAGGCCGGTGGACGGATCGAACACGTCCACCCGGTACTCGCCCCACTCCACCGCGAAATCGAAGGCGACCGCACTGCTGCCGGCATCGACGGTGCGGGTGTCCTTGTTCTCGAAGCGGCGGGTGAAATCGTAGTCCCAGCGGTTGTCGTTGAAGGTCCAGTGGTAGTCGCGCAGCTCGCGCACCAGGGTCACCTTCAGGCCCTTGGCCGGCTGCGGCTTGCCGGCGGCATCCACGCGCATCAGTTCGAAGCGCGCGTTGCCGTTGGCATCGGCGCCGTCGTCCGGGTTGAACAACGGGCGCACGCCGACCAGTGCATTGGCCGGCCACATCACCCGCTTCAGGGTGCGGGTGACGGTGCGGCCACCGGTTTCATACAGGCTGCCCGACAGCACCACGGCGATCGGGGCCTTGGCCTTGGCCGCCTCTTCCGGCAATGCCACGTCTTCGCGCAGCTGGCCATTGGCCGGCAGCGTGGTATCGACCACGTCCTTGGCTTCGCGCGGCAGCTGCAGGGTCGGGTCACCGAAGAAATAGCCCGGCAGGCCTTCCACCGGCTTCTGCTCGGCGGCCACCGCCATGCGTGCGGTGAAGCGGTTGCCATCGGCCGGCGCGCCATACAGGTACGCACCGTTGGCCTGCAGGCGCAGGTCCTCGCCCGGCTTCAGCGTCTTCTGCGCGCTGTCCAGGTCCAGCTTCATGCGCTCGGGCAGGAACTCCTCGATGCGCAGGGTCATGCCCTGGATCGCTTCCTTGCTGGCCGGGTCGGTGCGGAATTCCACCTGCCAGCGCCCGGTCGGCGCCTCGGCGGGGAGGGTCTGCTCGAAGTTGATGTAGCCCTGGTCACCCGGCTGCAGGCGGGTCTCGCGGAAGGTCTTGCCGTCGGGCTGCTTCAGGCGCAGGAACACCGGTTGCGCCTTGACCGGCTTGCCGTCGTTGTCGCGCAGCAGGGCCGACAGGCGCACGGTTTCGCCCGGTCGGTACAGGTCGCGGCCCGACCAGGCGTAGACGTCGAACCAGGCGTTGTCACGGCCGGCCACGGCGAATTCGCTCAGGTCCAGCGCCGGCTGGTTGAACGGCAGGAAGCTGGTGTCCTTGCCGCTGCTGGCCACCAGCACGTGGGTGGCATCCAGGGTGTAGTTCAGCAGCGCATTGCCGTTGCCGTCGGTGCTGCCCTTGAGCACCACCTCGCCCTTGGCGTCGAGCACGCGCAGTTCGACGTTCTTCAGCGCCGCACCGTCCTTCAGTGCGGCGGTATGGACGAACAGCTTGTCCTTGTAGGCGCGGGTATGCAGGCCGATGTCGCTGACCGAGAAGAACGCGGTATCGAACTCGCCTTCGTAGTCACCGGTGCGCTTGAGCAGAGCGAAGTACAGGCCCGGCTCCTGCAGCTCCTTGATGTCCTGGGTCGGCAGGTAGGTCAGCACCCGCTCGTTCTGCTTGCCACCGAGGATGAAGCGGTTGACGTAGACCGGATCGGCCAGCTGGTTGATCGGGCTGCGCTCGTAGTCGCTGCTCAGTTCCCAGCTGCCGCGGCGGCCGCCGCGCTGGTACTGGCTGAAGAAGGTCGGCAGGTCCTTCTCGCGCACGCGCAGGAACTCGACGTCGACCTCGGGCACGTTCACCGAGACCACCGGCAGGCCACGGCTGTCCTTGGCCGGCAGCACGCTGCCCTGCGAAGCGAAACCGGCCACCGGCTTCAGCTCACCGCTGAACACCTTCTGCTTCAGTTCCTTGCCCAGGCGGCTGCCGTCGGCGGCCAGCAGGTCTTCGGAGACGACCAGGCTGTATTCCTTGCCGGCTTCAACGAAGGGGTAGCGCAGCGTCAGGCCGTCGTCGGATAGGGTCCAGCTGCTGTCGTCGTTGCCGACCTTCTCTTCGAAGCGCACGAGTTTGTCGAAGTCCTGGGTGCCGACCAGCGGGCGCGAGAACTCCAGCGCCAGCGACAGGCCCTCACTCTTCTGGTCCGGGTAGGCGCGCAGCAGGGTGAAGTCCTTCACCTGCTCGGCCTTGGTGGCGATGGCTTCGCCGCTGGCCTTGGGCAGCTGCCCGTTGTCATTGCGACAGCCGGCCAGACCCAGCAACAGGCCTCCTGCCAGTACAGCCGCCGCCCAACCCCACCGCTTCCGCCGCGCCGGACCGCTCATGTCGTCACTCCTTGATCGAGGCGGACATTATAGGCGCGCCGCGTCAAGGTGCTGACGCCGATTCGGCAAGCCCCCCTCGCGCTGGTAGTGCCGGCCGCTGGCCGGCAACCGGAATGAAAGAACCCACCGGGTTGCCGGCCCGCGGCCGGCACTACCCCGCCCCTACCCCGGCAGGTACAGGTCCACGTAGTCCGTCACCGGCATCGCGGCCAGCGCCACCGGGTCCAGCGAGGCCGCCAGGATGCGCTGCTGATGGGCGGTCGGGAACCGGTGCGCGAGGTGCCGGCGGAACTTGTCCATCAGCAGCGGGATGCCCTCCTGCCGGCGCCGCGCGTGGCCGAGTGGGTACTCCACCAGTACCTCCGGCAGTTCGCTGCCATCGGTGAAGCGCACGGTCAGCCCGTTGGCGATGCTGCGCTTGCCGGGGTCCAGATAGTCCGCGCTGAGCTGCGGGTCTTCCCGGCAGGTCATCTTCGCCCGCAGCGCGTCGATGCGCGGGTCGGCGGCCATGTCGTCCTCGTAATCCTCGGCCACCAGCCGCCCATGCAGCAGCGCGATGGCCACCATGTACTGCACGCAGTGATCGCGGTCGGCCGGGTTATGCAGCGGCCCCTGCTTGTCGATGATGCGGATGCAGGCTTCCTGGGTGCGGATGTCGATGTGCGCGATGTCCTCGACCCGCCGCCCCGCTGCACGCAGCTGCTGGTGCAGCGTGATCGCCGCCTCCACGGCCGTCTGGCCGTGGAACTCGGCCGGGTAGCTGATCTTGAACAGCACGTTCTCCATCACATAGCTGCCCAGCGGTCGCCCCAGCGTCAGTGCCTGGCCGTGCATGGATACCGCCTCGAAACCCCAGACCGGTGCGCTGAGCGCGCTGGGGTAGCCCATTTCGCCGCTGGCTGCCATCAGCGCCAGGCGCACGCCACGGCTGGTGGCATCGCCGGCCGCCCAGCTTTTGCGCGAGCCGGTGTTGGGCGCATGCCGGTAGGTGCGCAGTGCCTGGCCATCCACCCAGGCCAGCGACAGCGCATTGAGCATGCGCTCGCGGTCCAGCCCGAGCAGGTGCGCGATCACTGCCGTGGTGGCCACCTTGACCAGCACCACATGGTCCAGTCCGACCCGGTTGAAGGAATTCTGCAGCGCCAGCACGCCCTGGATCTCGTGCGCCTTGATCATCGCCTGCAGCATGACCTGCACGGTCGGCGGTGGCCGGCGCAGGGCCAGTGCGTTGCGCCCCAGCCAGTCGCAGACGGCGAGGATGCCGCCGAGGTTGTCCGAAGGATGGCCCCATTCGGCTGCCAGCCAGGTGTCGTTGAAATCGAGCCAGCGCACCATCGCGCCGATGTTGAAGGCCGCCTGCACCGGGTCCAGTTCGTAGTGCGTGCCCGGCACCCGCGCACCGTTGACCACATGGATGCCCGGCACCAGGGGGCCCAGCAGCTTGCTGCAGGCCGGAAACGACAGGGCTTCCAGGCCACAGCCCAGGGTGTCGAGCAGGCAGTGGTGCGCCGTCTCGAACGCCAGGGGGGATTCAATGCGCGCGTCGCGCACGTAATCGACGATGTCCAGCAGCAGCGCATCCCACGCTGCACGCTCGTTGGAGGGGGTGTGGCTGCTGGACATCATCTGGACTCCGGTAGCGCCGGGCCACGCCCGGCGGTTCATGGGCGGGCCCTGCTGCGCTCGCCGGGCATGGCCCGGCGCTACCGCCATGGTCCCGCGTTACAAGGTGTCGGCCGGCACCCGCACGCGGCCTTCCATCAACACGCGGGCGCTGCGGCTCATGATGGCCTTGGTCACCGTCCACTGGCCGTCAACGCGCCCGGCCTGCGCACCCACGCGCAGCGTGCCGGACGGATGGCCGAAGGTCACCGCCTCGCGTTCGCCGCCACCGGCCGCGCGATTGACCAGCGTGCCCGGAATGGCCGCCGCGGTGCCGATCGCCACGGCGGCAGTGCCCATCATCGCGTGGTGCAGCTTGCCCATCGACAGCGCCCGTGCGTGCAGGTCGATGGCCGACGCCGGAATGGCCTTGCCACTGGACGACACGTAATCCTGCGCCGGCGCAACGAACGCCACCTTCGGCGTGTGCTGGCGGGTAGCCGCATCCTCCAGCTTCGAGATCAGCCCCATGCGCAGCGCGCCATGGGCGCGGATGGTCTCGAACTTCTGCAGCGCCGCCTTGTTCTCGTTGATGGCCGGCTGCAGCTCGGTGCCGGTGTAGCCCAGATCGGCGGCGTTGAGGAAGATGGTCGGGATGCCTGCGGTGATCATGGTCACTTCGAAGCTGCCCACGCCCGGCACGTCCAGGGTGTCGACCAGGTTGCCGGTGGGGAACATCGCACCGGCATCGCCGTCGTCGGACGGATCGATGAACTCCAGCTGGATCTCGGCGGCCGGGAAGGTCACGCCGTCCAGCTCGAAATCACCGGTCTCCTGCACTTCGCCGTCGCGCATCGGCACGTGGGCGATGATGGTCTTGCCGATGTTGGCCTGCCAGATACGCACGGTGCACAGGCCATCGCGCGGCACCCGGGCCGGATCCACCAGGCCGTTGGCAATCGCGAACGGGCCGACGGCGGTGCTGAGGTTGCCGCAGTTGCCGCTCCAGTCGACGAAGGCGGTATCGATCGACACCTGGCCGTACAGATAATCCACGTCGTGGTCGGGCACCGAGGCGGTGGAAATGATCACGCACTTGCTGGTGCTGGAGGTGGCGCCACCCATGCCGTCGGTGTGCTTGCCATACGGATCGGGCGAACCGATCACGCGCATCAGCAGTGCATCACGCGCGGCGCCCGGCACCTGCGCGGCTTCGGGCAGGTCCTGCAGGCGGAAGAACACGCCCTTGCTGGTGCCACCGCGCATGTAGGTGGCTGGAAGACGGAGTTGGGGAAGGAAGGTCATGGAATTCTCGATTATGTGAGGAACACACGCATTACGCTGGTTGAACCTGCTGCCGACGGCGATCCGCGGCGGACGTCCCTTGCTGCCAGCGGAACAGATACAGGATGGCCAGTTTGGTACTTCCACTCACCACGGCCAGCAACAGCAACGGCCATCCCATCCGGAGGCCCATGGCGAAGGCAAATACGATCGTGGACAGGTCCATCAGCAGGATCAGTTGACTCATCCGCAGCGACACGGCACCGGTGTGGCCATTGCGCAGGATCAGCAGGATCTGGTGCGCGTAGCCCTGCGCCAGCAAGACAGTGATGGCCACGATCATCGCGCTGGCCACTACCCTGCCCTCATCCACACGCCGGTCACCCCAGGCCAGCCCGGCCAGTGCGCAGAGCAACAGCAGGGCGGCTGTCAGCACGCTGGTCGTAGCGGAGCGGCTCCGGCGATCGCGCCATATCTCCACCAGGATGGCCATGACCAGCACCGACGCGAGCAAGCGCGGCCAGACAATGAAGTGATTGAACGGCGTGATGCTGTAGCCATAGACGAAGAAGGACAGGTAGGCCAGGAAGCTGACCGTGAACTGGTTCAGCGATAGCACCGCAGTGGCGCTGTCAGCCGCGCCCGCACGTTCCCGGCGGCGGCGCACCAGCCGCAGCTGCGCGCCCACACCCAACAGGCTCAGCAGGATGAAAGCGGTGTTGACCGTGCCTGCGATGTTGTAGAACGCCGTTCCCATGCAGATGGGGCTACGCCCCTCTCCTCCGTGACTACCGCCATGCGGGCCGGAGCCAGCATGGCGGCAACTCGACACAAGGCAGCTACCTGCTGCCTTACGCCACCTTGGCCCCTTCCAGGAAGTCCTGGGCGAAGCGCTGCAGCACGCCGCCCGCCTCGTAGATCGCCACTTCCTCGTCGCTGTCCAGGCGGCAGGTAACCGGCACGATCACGTCCTGGCCGTCGCGGCGGTGGATGACCAGGGTCAGCTCGGCGCGCGGAGTGCGCTCGCCGACCACGTCGAAGGTCTCGGTGCCGTCGATGCCCAGGGTCAGGCGGGTGGTGCCCGGCTTGAACTCCAGCGGCAGCACGCCCATGCCGATCAGGTTGGTGCGGTGGATGCGTTCGAAGCCCTCGGCCACGATCGCTTCCACGCCGGCCAGGCGCACGCCCTTGGCGGCCCAGTCGCGCGAGCTGCCCTGGCCGTAATCGGCACCGGCGATGATGATCAGCGGCTGCTTGCGGTCCATGTAGGTTTCGATCGCTTCCCACATGCGCATCACCTTGCCTTCCGGCTCCACGCGCGCCAGCGAGCCCTGCTTCACGCTGCCGTCGTCGTTGCGCACCATCTCGTTGAACAGCTTCGGATTGGCGAACGTGGCGCGCTGCGCGGTCAGGTGGTCGCCACGGTGGGTGGCGTAGGAATTGAAGTCTTCTTCCGGCAGGCCCATCTTCGCCAGGTATTCGCCGGCGGCGCTGGAGGCCATGATCGCGTTGGACGGCGACAGGTGGTCGGTGGTGATGTTGTCCGGCAGCACCGCCAGCGCGCGCATCCCTGCCAGCGTGCGCTCACCGGCCAGTGCACCCTCCCAGTACGGCGGGCGGCGGATGTAGGTGCTCTGCGGGCGCCAGTCGTACAGCGGGCTGACCGCGGCGCCATGCTCCACGCGCACGTTGAACATCGGGTTGTAGACCTTGCGGAACTGCTCGGGCTTCACCGAAGCCTTCACCACCGCGTCGATCTCGGCGTCGCTCGGCCAGATGTCCTTCAGGCGCACCGCGTTGCCGTCGGCATCCACGCCCAGCACGTCCTTCTCGATATCGAAGCGGACGGTACCGGCGATGGCGTAGGCGATGACCAGCGGCGGCGAAGCCAGGAAGGCCTGCTTGGCGTACGGATGGATGCGGCCATCGAAGTTGCGGTTGCCCGACAGCACGGCCGTGGCGTACAGGTCACGGTCGATGATTTCCTGCTGGATCTTCGGGTCCAGCGCGCCGCTCATGCCGTTGCAGGTGGTGCAGGCGAAGGCGACGATGCCGAAGCCGAGCTGCTCCAGGTCCGGCAGCAGGCCGGATTCTTCCAGGTACAGCTGCACGGCCTTGGAGCCCGGCGCCAGCGAGGACTTCACCCACGGCTTGCGCTGCAGGCCACGCGCGTTGGCGTTGCGCGCCAGCAGTGCGGCGGCGATCACGTTGCGCGGGTTGGAGGTGTTGGTGCAGCTGGTGATGGCGGCGATGATCACCGCGCCATCGGGCATCAGGCCCTTCGCCTGCTCGGCCTTGCCCGCTTCCAGCTTGGCCTCGTCGGCGATGCCGCGCTCGGCCAGCTCGGCAGTGGCCACGCGCTTGTGCGGATTTGACGGGCCGGCCATGTTGCGCACCACGCTGGACAGGTCGAAGCGCAGCACGCGCTCGTACTGCGCGGTGGCCAGGTCATCGGCCCACAGGCCGGTGGTGCGCGCGTAGTTCTCCACCAGCGCGACCTGCGATTCCTCACGGCCGGTCAGGCGCAGGTAATCGATGGTCTGCCCGTCGATGTAGAACATCGCGGCAGTGGCGCCGTACTCGGGGCACATGTTGGAGATGGTGGCGCGGTCACCGATGGTCAGCGCCGCCGCACCCTCGCCGAAGAATTCAAGCCAGGCGCCGACCACGCGTTCCTTGCGCAGGAACTCGGTCAGCGCCAGCACCACGTCGGTGGCGGTGATGCCCGGCTGCGGGCGACCGCTCAGTTCGACACCCACGGTATCGGGCAGGCGCATCCACGACGCGCGACCCAGCATCACGTTCTCTGCTTCCAGGCCGCCAACACCAATGGCGATCACGCCCAGCGCATCCACGTGCGGGGTGTGGCTGTCGGTGCCCACGCAGGTATCGGGGAAGGCCACGCCGTCCTGCACGTAGACCACCGGCGACATCTTCTCCAGGTTGATCTGGTGCATGATGCCGTTGCCCGGCGGGATCACGTCGACGTTCTCGAACGCCAGCTTGGTCCAGTCGATGAAGTGGAAACGGTCTTCGTTGCGGCGATCCTCGATGGCGCGGTTCTTCTCGAACGCCTGCGGATCGAAACCACCGCACTCCACCGCCAGCGAGTGATCGACGATCAGCTGCACCGGCACCACCGGGTTGACCTTGGCCGGGTCGCCGCCCTTGTCGGCGATCGCATCGCGCAGGCCGGCAAGATCCACCAGCGCGGTCTGGCCGAGGATGTCATGGCACACCACGCGTGCCGGGAACCACGGGAAATCGAGGTCGCGACGGCGCTCGATCAGCTGCGCCAGCGAGTCGCTGAGCGTGGCCGGGTCGCAGCGGCGCACCAGGTTCTCGGCCAGCACGCGCGAGGTGTACGGCAGCGTGGCGTAGGCGCCGGGCTGGAGCGCATCGACGGCGGCGCGCGCATCGAAATAGTCCAGCGTGCTGCCGGGGAGGTTCTTGCGGTAATCGGTATTCATGGGCTGGCGGAGTACTTGGGGCGGGCCGGGTGCCGTGTAAGCGGCAACGAAGGCATCCGGCCGGCACGTGGCCGGCCGGATGGGTACAGCAGGTGGATCAGGCGCGCTTGTCGATGGCGACGAACTCGCGATCTTCCGGGCCGGTGTAGTTGGCGCTCGGGCGGATGATCTTGCCGTCGATGCGCTGCTCGACGATGTGCGCGCTCCAGCCGGCGGTGCGGGCGATCACGAACAGGGGGGTGAACATGGCGGTCGGCACGCCCATCATGTGGTAGCTGACAGCGCTGAACCAGTCCAGGTTCGGGAACATCTTCTTGATGTCCCACATCACCGTTTCCAGGCGCTCGGCGATGTCGTACATCTTCATGCTGGACTGTTCTTCGGACAGCTCGCGGGCCACGTCCTTGATCACCTTGTTGCGCGGGTCGGACACGGTGTAGACCGGGTGGCCGAAGCCGATGACCACTTCCTTGCGCTCGACGCGGGCCTTGATGTCTTCCTCGGCCTCATCGGGGTTGTCGTAGCGCTTCTGCACTTCGAACGCCACTTCGTTGGCGCCGCCGTGCTTGGGCCCGCGCAGCGCACCGATGCCACCACAGATCGCGCTGTACATGTCGCTGCCGGTGCCGGCGATGACGCGGCAGGCGAAGGTCGAGGCGTTGAACTCGTGCTCGGCGTACAGGATCAGCGAGGTGTGCATTGCCTTCACCCACGAATCCTGCGGCTTGTCGCCGTGCAGCAGGTGCAGGAAGTGGCCGCCGATGGAATCGTCATCGGTTTCCACGTCGATGGCGCGGCCGTTGTGGCTCCAGTGGTACCAGTACAGCAGCATCGAGCCGAGGCAGGCCATCAGCTTGTCGGCGATGTCACGCGCGCCGGGATGGTTGTGGTCGTCCTTTTCCGGGGCGACGCAACCGAGCACGGACACGCCGGTGCGCATCACGTCCATCGGGTGTGCCGACGGCGGCAGTTCTTCCAGGGCAGCCTTCACCGCAGCCGGAATGCCACGCAGCGACTTCAGCTTGGCCTTGTACGAAACCAGTTCGGCACGGGTCGGCAGCTTGCCGTGCACCAGCAGGTAGGCGATTTCCTCGAACTCGCTGGTATTGGCCAGGTCCAGGATGTCGTAGCCGCGGTAATGCAGGTCGTTGCCACTGCGGCCGACGCTGCACAGCGCGGTGTTGCCGGCAGCAGTGCCGGACAGGGCGACGGACTTCTTCGGCTTGAAGGTCGGGGTTGCGGTCGTATCGTTCATGTTTTCCCTCCGAAAACTGATGGTGCAGGGTACTGCTTATTTCTTGGCGGCGAACAGGGCGTCGAGCTGCTGCTCGAAGGCGTGGTAACCGATGCGGTCATACAGCTCCTCGCGGGTCTGCATGTTCTCCACCACGCTGCGCTGGTGACCGTCGCGGCGCACGGCCTGGTAGACGTTCTCGGCGGCCTTGTTGGCGGCGCGGAACGCGGACAGCGGGAACAGCTGGATGGCGACGCCGGCCGAGGCCAGTTCGTCGCGGCTGAACAGCGGGGTAGCACCGAATTCAGTGATGTTGGCCAGCACCGGCACCTTCACCGCATCGACGAAGCGGCGGTAGGTGTCCAGGTCGTAGGCGGCCTCAGCGAAGATGCCGTCGGCACCGGCTTCGACGCAGGCGATGGCGCGCTCGATGGCCTTGTCCACGCCGTCCACCTGGATGGCGTCGGTGCGGGCGATCAGGAAGAAGTCCGGATCGGTCTTGGCATCGGCGGCAGCCTTCACGCGGTCGACCATTTCACCCTGCGAGACGATCTCCTTGCCCGGGCGGTGACCGCAGCGCTTGGCGCCGACCTGGTCCTCGATGTGGCAGGCGGCCGCGCCGGCCTTGATCAGCGACTTCACGGTGCGCGCAATGTTGAACGCGCTCGGGCCGAAGCCGGTATCGATGTCGACCATCAGCGGCAGGTCGCAGACATCGGTGATGCGGCGCACGTCGATCAGCACGTCTTCCAGGGTGTTGATGCCCAGGTCCGGCAGGCCCAGCGAACCTGCAGCGACACCGCCGCCGGACAGGTAGATGGCGCGGAAGCCGGCGCGCTTGGCCAGCAGGGCGTGGTTGGCGTTGATCGCGCCGATCACCTGCAGCGGCGATTCGGCAGCCAGCGCCTCACGGAAGCGGGCACCGGCGGAAGAAGGAGTGGAAGCGGTCATGCGGCAATCCAGGTTGGGAACGGGATAGAGGGCGCAAGCACCATGCCAAGCTGCAAGCGGTTGATTTCAAAGGCATGACCGCGTTGCAACGATGAAACAAATGAAACATTGAAACGGATGTATCATGAAACATCGCTACCCATTGCCGCTGCCATGTACCTGCCCCGCTCGCCCCTGCGCCATGCCGATGCCGACCCCGGACGCCCGGTCATCTGGACCGTCAGCGTCTCGCGCCTGACCGGCCTGCTCGGCGATGTCATCCCCGAGTTCGACCGCCGCGCACGCATCGAGCAGATCAACCTGGGCTTCGAGGAGGCGGTGGACGTGATCGGCCAGCGCCTGCGCCGCGAGCACTGCGACGTGGTCATCGCCGGCGGCTCCAATGCCGCGTGGCTGCGCGGGCGGCTTGAGCTGCCACTGGTGCCGATCCAGGCCAATGGCTTCGACCTGATGGAAGCCCTGGCCCGCGCCCGCCGCATCGCCCCGCGCATCGGCCTGGTCACCCACGCCAGCGACGTGCCGGTATTCAGCAACTTCCAGCACAGCTTCGGCCTGGATATCGAACACCGCCGCTTCGTTACCCGCGAGGATGCGCGCGACTGCATCGCCGACCTGCGCGCCAACGGCATCGAGGTGATCGTCGGCACCGGCATGGCCATCGACCATGCCGAACAGATGGGCCTGCCGGGCGTGCTGCTGTACTCAGCCGATTCGGTGCGCCACGCCTTCGAACACGCACTGGAACTGACCCAGGCGCTGGCCCGCTCCGGGGGCAGCCGGCCGGCCGCGCGCCGGCGTGCCGCCCCACGCAGTGATGCGCATGCCCTGCTCGGCGACAGCGATGCGATGGCGCAGGTACGCGCACAGATTGTGCTCTATGCACCGCATGACAGCACCGTGCTGGTCACTGGCGAAACCGGCACCGGCAAGGAGCTGGTGGCGCGCCAGCTGCACGCAGCCAGCGGCCGTCGTGGCCGCTTCGTGGCGCTGAACTGCGGCGCGATCAGCGAATCGCTGCTGGAAGCCGAGCTGTTCGGCTACAGCGATGGCGCCTTTACCGGTGCACGACGGGGTGGCCGCGTTGGCCTGGTCGAAGCGGCCGACGGTGGCACCCTGTTCCTGGATGAGATCGGCGAACTGCCGCTGCCGCTGCAGACCCGGCTGCTGCGGGTGCTGGAGGAACGCGAAGTGCTGCGCGTGGGTGCCACCGAACCCACCCCCGTGGATCTGCGCGTCGTCGCTGCCACGCTGCAGTCACTGGAGCAACGCGCCGCCGCCGGAAGTTTCCGCCGCGACCTGTATTACCGCCTGGCCGCGCTGCGCATCGCCCTGCCTGCGCTGCGGGCGCGGCGTTCGGACATCGCGCTGCTGGCCGGGCACTTCTTCCGCCAGCTGCGCGGCATCGACGCGCCGCTGGATGACGAGGCACTGGCGGTACTGACCGCTGCCGAATGGCCCGGCAACGTGCGCGAACTGCGCAACCTGGTGGATCGCCTGCGCATCCACTGGCAGCCAGGCGAAGGGCTCATCGATGCCACGCGCCTGCTGCAGCTGGCGCCCGAGCTGGTGAACGAAGGCACGACGGCACTGCCACTGGAAAGCAACGGCAGGCGCCCGCCACGCGTGCAGCTGGAAGCGCTGCTGCAGGAGCACCGCAATGACCGCGAGGGCATGGCGCAGGCGCTGGGCGTGTCACGCACCACGCTGTGGCGCTGGCTGCGCGCGGAGGGGTTGTAGAGCCGAGCCCATGCTCGGCTGCTTCTGCGGGAACATCAGCCGAGCATGGGCTCGGCGCTACAGGATGCGTGTTGTCAGCGCGCCCAGCGCGCCTCGATGGCGAACCGGCCGCTGCCCACCGCCGCTATCCACAGCAGCAACACCCCCAGCGGCACTTCACTCAGGTAGAAGAACCAGCTCAGCCAGTCAGGCACGCTCAGGCCTGCGGGGATGCGTGCAATGCCATCGGTCAACGCCGCCACTGCACAGATCGCCGCCAGCAGCAGGGCCGAGGGGCGGCTCAAAAGGCCCACTACCAGCAGACCACCCGCGATCCATTCAATCGCCCCAAGCACCGGCGCACTGAGCACAGGGAATGGGATACCGGCATCGACCAGCGTATGCACCATCCGCTCGCGTCCCGCATCGGTGAACACCTTGTTCCAGCCGGACACACAGAACATCACCCCGGCGACGATCCGGGCGAGCAGCAACAGGACGGCTTCCACGCCGCGACGCGGGGGAGGCACGGCGAACAGGCAGCGCCAGGAGGGCATGAAAACTCCGGAAGTCGAGGGCATCCGTCTGAGTGTGCCGGTTGCGGGCCTGCTCGCAGATGAAGCGAACCGGTCCATTTGCGACAACCCGCTCTTGTAGAGTCGAGCTTGCTCGACTTCTGTAGCAAGAAGCAGTCGAGCAAGCTCGACTCTACAAAAGCGTTGCGGCATCCAGCGCCATGCGGAAATACACCACGCGCTCGGTTTCCTCGAATCCGCAGGCGCGGTGCGCAGCGTGCGCGTGCACATCCTCCACGCGGCTGTCCGACGCAAGCTCACTGCAGCCCGCCGCACGCGTCCAGTCCTGCACTGCCACCAGCAAGGCACGGCCCACGGCATGGCCCTGCCACGGCGGCTGCACGTACCAGCCTTCCAGAAAGCCCACCGGCGAGGAGCCGGTACCGTTCACGTAGTCATGCCGCAGGCGAACCTCGGCAAACCCCACCGCCTCGCCATCGGCCAGGCAGGCCAGGAATACCGCGCCTTCGGCATCGTCCAGCGACTGCGCCAGCGCCTCCGGCGGATCATCGGCATCGGGCCACAGGCCCAGTCGCAAACGCGCCCACGCGGCCGCGTCGGCCGGCGTGGCCTGGCGGATCGTCGGCGCGGCGTCATTCACGGGTACAGCAGCCGCTTGCTCCAGCGGCCTTCCGCACCGGCCTCGTAGCACCAGCGCTCGTGCAGGCGGAACTGTGCGCCGTACCAGAACTCGATGCGGTCGGGCACCACGCGCAGGCCGCTCCAGCCATCCGGGCGCGGCACGTCCTTGCCTTCGAAACGGGCCTCGACCTCGGCCACGCGTGCGTCGAATTCCTCGCGCGTCGCCAGCGTCTTCGACTGCAGCGATGCCCAGGCGCCGATCTGACTCATGCGCGGGCGGCTGGCGAAATACGCATCAGCCTCGGCATCGGCCACCTGCTCCACGCGCCCTTCGATGCGCACCTGGATGCCGGCTTCGCGCAGGCTGCGCCACAGGAACAGCAGCGCCGCCTGCGGATTGGCCTGCAGTTCGCGGCCCTTGTGGCTGTCCAGGTGGGTGTAGAACACGAAGCCGCGCTCATCGAACGCCTTCAGCAGCACGGTACGCGCCGACGGGCGGCCCTGCATATCGGCGGTGGCCACGGTCATCGCGTTGGGCTCGACCTCGCGGCTCTGCTTCGCCTCATCGAACAGGGCGGCAAAGGTGGACAGGGCTTCGGCGTAAAGGTCGGTCATGGTTCGCTTCTTCGTGCACGGATTGGGCTATTGTGGCGGCATGGTTGCTGCTGCGTACATGCCCCAGGTGAAAGGATTCCCCGAAGCGCTCGCCGAGCAGGCGCTGGACGATGCACTGGCCAGCGGTGCCACGGTGCCAGTATTGGCCATCAGCGGCGTGCAGGGCAGCGGCAAATCGACGCTGGCCGCACAGGTGGTCGCCCGTGCACGGGCGCGCGGCCTGAACGCGGCGGCACTGTCCATCGATGATGTCTACCTGACCCGCGCGCAGCGGCAGCGCCTCGCCCGCCAGGTCCACCCGCTGCTGATCACCCGCGGCCCGCCCGGTACCCACGACCTGCCCCTGGCCCATGCCGTGCTCGACGCGGTGGCCGCAGGCCGGCCACTGGCACTGCCGCGCTTCGACAAGCTGGCCGATGAGCGGCTGCCCGAAGCGCAGTGGGTGGCCCTGGAAGCGCCGCTGGACCTGCTGGTGTTCGAAGGCTGGTTCCTCGGCACGCCCGCACAGGACGATGCCGAGCTGGACAGCCCCTTGAACGCGCTGGAACGCGAGGCCGATGCCGATGGCCGCTGGCGGCGCTGGTGCAACCAGGCGCTGGCCCGCGACTATCCGGCGCTGTGGCAGCGCTGTGACCGCCTGTGGTTCCTGCAGCCGCCGGATTTCTCGGTGGTGCCGCGCTGGCGCTGGCAGCAGGAACAGAACCTGCAGGCTGCCCAGCCGGGACGCCACGGCATGAGCCGCCCCCAGCTGGAGCGCTTCGTGCAGTACTACGAGCGGGTCAGCCGGCAGGCCCTGCGCGCCCTGCCCGACCACGCCGACCACGTGGTGGTGCTGGATGGCCAGCGCCAGGTGCAGGCCGTGCGCTGACACCCACCGCTGCGCCACAGCGGATGCTTCCAACAGCAACCATCGTGCCAGGCCGGGGGTGCGGAAGTGGTAGGATCAGAGGGCATGAATCCTGCTCCGAACCTGATCCTGATCGGCCCGATGGGCGCCGGCAAAACCTGCATCGGCCGCCGCCTGGCCGAGCGCTTCACGCTGGACTTCGTCGATGTCGACCAGGCCATCGTCGATGCGGCCGGGGCCAGCATTCCCACGATCTTCGAACATTCCGGCGAAGCCGGCTTCCGCAGCCATGAACGCGAGGCCCTGGCCCGCGTGCTGGAAGGCCGGGGCCAGCTGGTCTCGACCGGCGGCGGCGCCGTGCTGGAAGCCGGCAACCGTACGCTCATCGCCCAGCGCGGCTTCGTGGTCTACCTGCGGGTAAGCGTGGCCGCGCAGCTGGAACGCCTGGCCCGCGACAAGGGCCGGCCGCTGCTGCAGCGCCCCGACCGCGAGCAGGTGCTGCACGATCTGGCCGCGCTGCGTGACCCGCTGTACCGCGAGCTGGCCGACCTCACCCTCGATACCGACCCGTTTACCGCTGCCGATGCCACCGCCCAGCTTGTCGTCAAGCTGGCCATGCAATGGCAGCGCCAGGACCTGAACGCATGACTTCCCCCGCCCTGCTGCAGGTCGCCGTTGGCGGCGACCGCCCCTACTCCATCACCATCGGCGCCGGCGCCCAGGCCGACGGCGCCGCGCTGGCCTCGCACGTGCGCGGCCGCCACGTGCTGCTGCTCAGCGACAGCGAGGTCGCGCCGCTTTATCTGGCAGCCGTCAGGCAGACGCTGCTGGCCGCGCGCCCGGACCTGATCGTTGGCGAACACGTCCTGCAGGCCGGCGAAGCCTCCAAGACCCTGGCCGAGTTCGGCCGCGCCATTGAAGCATTGGCCGCGCTGGGTGCCACCCGCGATGCCTGCGTGTTCGCCCTCGGCGGCGGCGTGGTCGGCGATCTGGCCGGTTTCGCGGCGGCCTGCTGGATGCGCGGCGTGGACTGCGTGCAGCTGCCGACCACCCTGCTGGCCATGGTCGACTCCTCGGTCGGCGGCAAGACCGCCGTGGACATCCCGGCCGGCAAGAACCTGGTCGGCGCGTTCCATCCCCCGCGCGCGGTCATCGCCGATACCCGCGTGCTGGCGACCCTGCCGCCGCGCGAACTGCGTGCCGGCCTGGCCGAAGTGGTGAAGTACGGCGCGCTGGGCGATGCGGTGTTCTTCGAATGGCTGCAGCAGCACGCCGATGCGCTGCTGGCCGGTGAGGATGCCGCGCTGGCCGAGGCCATCGCGCGCAGCTGCCGGCACAAGGCCGCCATCGTCGAGCGCGACCCGTTCGAGAAGGGCGAGCGCGCCCTGCTCAACCTGGGCCATACCTTTGGCCACGCCATCGAGACCGAGCAGGGCTATTCGGCCCCGGGCCGCGATGCGCTGAACCATGGCGAGGCCGTGGCGGTCGGCATGGTGCTGGCCGCCAAGCTGTCCACCGCACTGGGCTTGGCCGATGATGCCGACCGCGTGCGCCTGCAGGCCCTGCTGGAACGGCTGCAGCTGCCGGTGGCGATCCCCGCCGGGCTGGACCCGCAGGCCCTGCTGGGGCGGATGCGGCTGGACAAGAAGAACGTGGCCGGCCGCCTGCGCCTGGTGCTGTGGCGCGGCATGGGCCGGGCTGAAGTGGTGCCGGACGTGGATGAAGCGGCGGTGCTGAAGGTGCTGTCGGCCCGGTAGTGCCGGCCGCTGGCCGGCTTCGCCGTTACCG
>NZ_JBYSZR010000033.1:0-55430 GCF_058787375.1 Stenotrophomonas sp. FW305-3-2-15-E-LB1 | reverse complement strand
GGCCGGCATCGCGATCAGGCCCATGCCGGCCAGCGGCCGGCACTACCCCATACCGGTCAGCGCTTGGGCTGCAGCATCGTGCCGGTGCACTTGGGCGAGCCGCAGCGGCACTCCCAGATCTTCTTCAGCTTTGCCGTGTGGCGCTCGGCCAGGGTGATGCCGTAGTTGTAGGTCAGCTCCTCGCCGGCCTTGATATCGCGCAGGGCCTCGATGAAGACCTTGTCGCCACGGCTGTCGCCGTCCTCGTCTTCCTCGATCACCGCTTCGCAGTTCGGGTCGCAGCTGTGGTTGATCCAGCGTGCGTCGTTGCCCTTGTAGTTGGCGTCGATCACCCAGTCGTCGTTGAGGGTGAACAGGAAGGTATGGCCGCTTTCGACGTCGCCGCTGTCATCGGCATCGACATCACCGTGGCTGCGCAGCAGGCCCTTGTACTGGATCACGCGCTCGCCCTGCTTGATCGGGGCCACGGCGAACACGCCGTTGCCATGGATGGCGGACTTGCGGGCTTGGATCTTCTTGGGCATCGGCAAGGGAGGTCTGCAGCGAAAGGAACCCCGATTCTCACCCATTCCGGGTGATTGCGAAAACAACCCGCATGCCGCAGCATTACGCCCCGGTGGCGCCCGGTGTGTTGTTCCCGGCCCGCCCAGGACCGCCCCCAGCGCTGGCTGAATGCCCGGGTTGGATGCTGGCGAAGAAAAGCGTACAATTTCAGTCCGCTTTAAGAACCACTCGCATCCCCCATGTTGCGCGTCACCAAACTTACCGATTACGCCACCGTCGTGCTGACCGTGCTTGCCGCCCGCCCGGGTGAAGTGCTGAGCGCGACCGAGCTGGCCGAATTCACCGGTCTGGAACCGCCCACCGTCAGCAAGGTGCTCAAGCCGCTGGCCCAGGCCGGCCTGGTCGAGGGCCTGCGCGGCGTCCGCGGCGGCTACCGGCTGACCCGCCCGTCCATCGAGATCTCGCTGTTCGAAGTGGTCGAAGCGATGGAAGGGCCGCTGGCCCTGACCGAATGCAGCCACGACCACCACCAGTGCGGCATGGCGCCCAAGTGCGGCGCGCGCAGCAGCTGGCGGCTGATCAACGACGTGGTTTCCGAGGCCCTGCGCGATGTCACCCTCGCCCAGATCCTGCCCCCCCTTCCCCTTGTCGATGACGAACAGCGCCGCACCATCGCTGTCGACGTCGTCTCCTGATCCGTAGGCAGCCCCCCATGGCCACCGAAACCATCGAAACCGTCGCCCACGACGACACCCCCAACCGCGAGATCCATGAGCAGCTCGGCCGCAAGTATTCGGCCGGCTTCATCACCGAGATCGAATCGGACTCCCTGCCGCCGGGCCTGGACGAGGACACCATCCGCGCCCTGTCGGCCAAGAAGGAAGAGCCCGAGTGGATGACGCAGTGGCGCCTGGACGCCTACCGCCACTTCCTGACCATGCCGATGCCGAACTGGGCCAAGCTGCAGATCGCCCCGATCGACCTGCAGGCGCTCAGCTACTACTCCGCGCCGAAGGGCCCGAAGTACGCCTCGCTGGATGACGTGCCCAAGGAACTGCTCGATACCTACGACAAGCTGGGCGTGCCGCTGCACGAGCGCGCCAAGCTGGCCGGCGTGGCGGTGGACGCGGTGTTCGACTCGGTGTCTGTCGGTACCACCTTCCGCAAGGAGCTGGCCGAGAAGGGCATCATCTTCTGTTCGATGTCCGAGGCCATCAAGGAACACCCGGAGCTGGTGCGCCAGTACCTGGGCACCGTGGTGCCGGTGGGCGACAACTACTTCGCCGCGCTCAACTCGGCGGTCTTCTCCGATGGCAGCTTCGTGTTCATTCCCAAGGGCGTGCGCTGCCCGATGGAACTGAGCACCTACTTCCGCATCAACGCCGGCCACACCGGCCAGTTCGAGCGCACCCTCATCGTGTGCGAGGACAAGGCCTACGTGTCCTACCTGGAAGGCTGCACCGCGCCGATGCGCGATGAGAACCAGCTGCACGCCGCGGTGGTCGAGCTGGTCGCGCTGGAAGATGCCGAGATCAAGTACTCCACCGTGCAGAACTGGTACCCGGGCGACGAGAACGGCGTCGGCGGCATCTACAACTTCGTCACCAAGCGTGCCGAATGCCGTGGTGCGCGCAGCAAGGTCACCTGGACCCAGGTCGAGACCGGTTCGGCCATCACCTGGAAGTACCCCTCCTGCGTGCTGCTGGGCGACGATTCGGTGGGCGAGTTCCATTCCGTGGCGCTGACCCACCACCGCCAGCAGGCCGACACCGGCACCAAGATGATCCACGTCGGCAAGCGCACCAAGAGCAAGATCGTCAGCAAGGGCATCAGCGCCGGCCGCGGCCAGAACACCTACCGCGGCCTGGTCAAGGTCGACCGCAACGCCGATGGCGCGCGCAACTACACCCAGTGCGATTCGCTGCTGATCGGCAAGCAGTGCGGTGCCCACACCTTCCCCTACATCGAGGTGAAGAACCCGGGCGCGACCGTCGAGCACGAGGCCACCACCTCCAAGATCTCCGACGACCAGCTGTTCTACTGCCGCGCCCGTGGCATCAGCCAGGAAGACGCGGTGTCGATGATCGTCGACGGCTTCTGCAAGCAGGTGTTCCGCGAACTGCCGATGGAATTCGCAGTGGAAGCCAAGAAGCTGCTGGAAGTCTCGCTGGAAGGTTCGGTCGGCTGACCCGCCTGCTGCCCTCGTTCTGATTATTCAGCCACGCATGGCGTGGCTCTACTGGATTCGTATCATGCTGAAGATCGACAACCTCCACGCCCGCATCGGCGACAAGGAAATCCTCAAGGGCCTGTCCCTGGAAGTGAAGCCTGGCCAGGTGCACGCCATCATGGGCCCCAACGGCGCCGGCAAGTCCACCCTGGGCAATGTCCTGGCCGGCCGTGACGGCTATGAAGTGACCGAAGGCAGCGTGCAGTTCGAAGGCAGCGACCTGCTCGACCAGGATCCGGAAGCGCGCGCCGCCGCCGGCCTGTTCCTGGCCTTCCAGTACCCGGTGGAAATCCCGGGCGTGAACAACACCTACTTCCTGCGCGCGGCACTGAATGCCCAGCGCAAGGCACGTGGCGAGGAAGAACTCGATTCCATGCAGTTCCTCAAGCTGGTGCGGCAGAAGCTGGCCGTGCTGCATTTGAAGGACGAACTGCTGCACCGTGGCGTCAACGAAGGCTTCTCCGGTGGCGAGAAGAAGCGCAACGAGATCTTCCAGCTGGCCGTGCTCGAGCCGAAGCTGGCGATCCTCGACGAAACCGATTCGGGCCTGGACATCGACGCGCTGAAGAGCGTGGCCGACGGCGTCAACGCGCTGCGCGCGGCCGACCGTTCGTTCCTGGTCATCACCCACTACCAGCGCCTGCTGGACTACATCAAGCCGGACGTGGTGCACGTGCTGGCCGATGGTCGCATCGTCAAGACCGGTGGCCCGGAACTGGCCCTGGAACTGGAAGCGCACGGCTACGATTTCCTCAAGGATCGCGTGGTGCGCGAGGCGGCGGTCTGATGAGCGCCCTGCTCGACTCGATGGCCCAGGCCTTCTGCGGCAGCGATGCGCGCCGCGAAGTGCTCGACACGGTGCTGCGCGATGGCCTGCCGGCCGCCCGCAGCGAAGCCTGGAAGTACACCTCGCTGCGCCAGCTGGAGCGTCGCGCTTTCGCCGTCGCGCCGCTGTCGCCGCCGGCGCTGGACGTGGCCGTGCTGGAAGACATCCCGGCACCGCGCCTGGTGTTCGTCAACGGCCGCCTCAGCGACGCGCTCAGCGACACCCACGGCCTGCCGGCCGGCGTGCAGCTGGAGCCGCTGTCCACGGCGCTGGCCGCCGGTGAGGATGCCGCGCGTTTCCTCGGCCGCCGCTACGAGCGCAGCGACGACGTGTTCGCCCGCCTCAATGCTGCGCTGGCTGATGAGGGCGTGGTGCTGCGCGTGGACGAAGGCGTGCAGGTCGAGGTGCCGCTGCAGCTGGTGTTCGCCAGCGTGGCCGGCGATACCGACCTGGCCTGGCACCACCGCCACCTGATCGAACTGCGTGCCGGTGCCAGCCTTGGCGTGGTCGAGCACCGCTTCAGCGTGGGCGATTCGGCGCACCTGGACAACACCGTGCTGCATGCCCACGTGGCCCGCGACGCCGTGCTCAAGCACGCCCGCGTGCAGGCCGGCAGCGCACGCCAGACCAGCTTCCTGCGTACCGATGCGGTGCTGGCACGCGATGCCCAGTACCACCGCGTGGACCTGGAGCTGGGCGCTGCACTCAGCCGCCACGAACTGAACGTGCGCCTGGAAGGCGACAACGCCCAGCTGACCGCCAATGGCGTGCTGCTCGGCAATGGTCGCCGCCATGTCGATACCCGCCTGGGCATCGATCACATCGCCCGCGATACCAGCAGCGAGCTGCTGTGGCGCGGCGTGGCGGCCAACCGCAGCCGCGTGGTGTTCCATGGCGGCATCCAGATCCGCGAAGGCGCCGACGGTACCGACGCGAACCTGTCCAACAAGAACCTGCTGCTGTCGGCCGACGCCGAGATCGACACCCAGCCGGTGCTGGTGATCGACGCCGACGAAGTTAAGGCCGCCCACGGTGCCACCGTCGGCCAGCTCGATGCCAATGCGCTGTTCTACCTGCGCTCGCGCGGCCTGCCGCAGCCGCAGGCACAGGCGCTGCTGAGCGCCGCGTTCTGCCACGAGCCGCTGAAGGTGCTGCCCGAAGCGCTGCGCGAACAGCTGGCGCGCCGCCTGGACAAGGCCCTGGCCGAGGCAGGCGTGGCATGAACCTGTCCACGCCGCGCCCGATCGAATCCCCCGCCGGCACCCCCGACTGGGACCGCGTCCGCCTCGACTTCCCGCTGCTGATGCGCGAAGTGCACGGCAAGCCGCTGGTGTATTTCGACAACGCCAACACCGGCCAGAAGCCGGTGCAGGTGATCGGCGCGGTGGACGAGTTCTACCGCCGCTACAACGCCAACGTCAGCCGTGCCGTGCACGCGCTGGGCACCGAGGCCACCGACGCCTACGAGGGTGCGCGCAACAAGCTGGCCCGCTTCCTCAACGTGCGCAGCAACGAGCTGGTGCTGTGCAGCGGCACCACCTTCGCCATCAACCTGGTGGCGTACTCGTGGGCGCTGCCGCGGCTGAAGGCCGGTGATGTCATTCTGGTCTCGCGCATGGAACACCATGCCAACATCGTGCCGTGGCAGCTGGTCGCCCAGCGCACCGGTGCAACCATCCGCGTGGCCGAGATCACCCCCGATGGCGCGCTGGACCTGGATGCACTGCGCCGCGCGATGACCCCCGAGGTCAAGCTGCTGGCCGTGGCCCACGTCTCCAACGTGCTGGGCACGGTCAACCCGGTGCGCGAGATCTGCCGTGAAGCGCGCAAGCGCGGCATCATCACCGTGGTCGATGGTTCGCAGGCCGTGCCGCACCGCAAGGTCGACGTGGCTGCGATCGGCTGCGACTTCTACGCCCTCACCGGCCACAAGATGTGCGGCCCGACCGGCACCGGCGTGCTGTGGGCACGCCGCGAGCACCTCGACGCGATGCCGCCGTTCCTCGGCGGTGGCGAGATGATCAAGGAAGTCAGCTTCGACGGCACCGTGTTCAACGATGCCCCGCACAAGTTCGAAGCCGGCACCCCGAACATCGCCGGCTTCATCGGCCTGGGCGTGGCCGTGGATTACCTTCAGGGCCTGGGCCTGGAGCACGTGGAAGCGCGTGAGGCCGAGCTGCTGGCGCACTTCACCGAAGAGCTGCGCAAGGTCGATGGCCTGCGCATCCTCGGCGAAGCACCGGAAAAGGCCGCTGTGGTGTCCTTCCTGATCGACGGCGCGCACGCGCACGACCTGGCCACCCTGCTGGACCTGGAAGGCGTGGCCGTGCGTTCAGGCCAGCACTGCGCACACCCGCTGCTGCAGTATTACGGCGTCGCCGCCACCTGCCGTGCCTCACTGGCGTTCTACAACACGCACGCCGAGATCGAGCGCTTCATGGCTGCGCTGACCAAGGTACGCAAGCTGCTGGGCTGAGGCTCTGGCAGCTTGACGGAAGCAGAACGCCACGGGAGACCGTGGCGTTTTTCGTTGGTTCCGCTGCGTTACATGCGCGATGGCCCGCGCTCGCGGCGCGCCCGGGTGAACCCGGAGAATTCCACTGCATAGCCGCCACCGTTGTCTAACAGCACGGTGTGCCGGTAGCGCCCCGGTTCGACCACCGATACCTCATGCACCAGCACATCGACGCCGGGGTCGTCACTGCACAGCGTTTCCTGCAGGAGATAGCCCACCACGCCCGAGTACATCATCAGCATTTCGCCTTCGAACTGCTGATCAAGCAGGACCACCTCGATGCTGACCGTCGCCCCTTCGGCACCGTCAACAGCCGACTTTTCAACCCGGAACGCGCTCATGCGCGCGTCGTGCAGGGAATCGCGGCCGCGCAGCGCGTAGTTGCTGAAATCGAGCGCGAACTCGCGAAGTGTCTCGGGCAAGTCCGCCGCTGCCCCTGCCAGGTAGTCGAAGTAGGCATCGAAATGCCACCCCTGCGCATCCTGGCGAATCCAGTTCATTGCGATCATGGTGTCCCGCATGTCCTCCGGCCTGGCCATGCCGCCAGGCGCTGTGATGGCGTCATCGTCTCACATCGTTTGCAGAGGGCCTGGCCAGCACAGCGCCCCACGCCCGGTCACGCCTGCAACCGTCGTACCGACGCCACGCACAGCTGGGCCGGCCATCTGCCTAGATGCCCCTTGCCGAACATCGCATCGGGTCGCGCCGCCGACACGATCCCGGTCATTTCAACGGCCTGCTCCGTCGGCAGCGTCATCGGCGCAATGCCCTCCACCCAGATGCCGTCCGCCGCCCACCGGTCACGTACCGGCGGCCCCGGATGCAGCGCCGACATTTCCCAGCCATCGACATACGCGCCACGCACCTTCACCAAGCGGCCCTGGTAGCGGACCGGGTGCGCGCGCAGTTTCTCCAGCGCGACAGGCAGTGCACGCGTCGGGTTGAACCTGGGGCAGGCAAAGCTGTTGAACGCAGCGTCCCTGCCCGCAACGGAGGCATCCATGCGCGCCAGAAGGGTGGAGAACGCCACGACCAGACCGAGCGTCACGACCTTCGCAGCCACACCGCCTCCGCTTTGCCTGTTCATTCCTGCCTCCTGCGGGAACGCGATGAACGGGGAGCATAGCCGGTACCCGGGGACCTGAGTCCTTCTTCGTGGCAGAAGGGATCTGACCCCGCGCCATTTTGCGGGCGCCCCTGCCCCACCTAGAATGGCGGCATGAGCACCCTGACTTTCCGTGCCGCCACGCCGGCCGACATCCCCGCCCTGATCACCCTGGTCACCTCGGCCTACCGCGGCGACGCCAGCCGCGCCGGCTGGACCACCGAGGCCGACCTGCTGGACGGCGCCCGCATCGATGCCGAGGGCATCCAGGGCGACCTGGACCGCCCGCGCTCGACCATCCTGCTGGCTGAGCGCGAGGGCCGCCTCGTCGCCTGCGCCCACGTTGCCGATGTCGACGGCAAGGGCTACTTCGGCATGTTCTCGGTCGACCCGGCCCAGCAGGGCGGTGGCGTCGGCAAGCAGCTGATGGACGCGGCCGAAGCCCATGCCGCGCGCGAGTGGAACGTGCCGGTCATGCAGATGACGGTGATCGACGTGCGCGACGAACTGATCGCCTTCTACGAGCGCCGCGGCTACCAGCGCACCGGCATCAAGAAGCCGTTCCCCTATGGCGACGAGCGCTTCGGCATCCCCAAGCGTGACGACCTGCGCTTTGAAATCCTGGAAAAGCCGCTGGCCGGGGCATCGGCATGAGCGAGGCCTGGACCTTCGTCTGCGCCGGCGCCGAGCTGCTGCCGGGCGAAATGAAGAGCGTGTTCGATGAAGTGACCGGCACGCCCATCGTGGTGTTCAACCTCGATGGCGAGCTGTATGCGCTGGAAGACCAGTGCACGCACGAGGAATTCGAGCTGTCCTCGGGCGAGTTCAACACCGCCGAAGGCAGCATCGAGTGCGTGCTGCACGGCGCGCGCTTCGATGTGCGTGATGGCCGCGCCCTGTGTGCCCCGGCCTACACCGCCGCGCCCAAGTTCCCGGTCAAGCGCGAACACGACGCCATCTGGACCCGCGACGACCGCGAGTGATCCGAGCGGGGGCGTGGCCGCGCCCCCGCCCCGTCCACACCGACCTTCATCCACCCATGGGGTGGATCTACTGCAGATTGGCCACCCGCGCCCTTTGTGCGCCCTCCCAGCACCCCTGCGCGCCGCCCAGCCGCCGCTGTCAAGCGCGCAGATGCGAATCATTATCGTTGGTGTTATCCTGCGCGCCTGACTCGTAACGGTTTGTAACGGACCGCACCTTGGCTTCGCCTGCACCCATCGCCGCGTTGTCCCTGCTCGCCCGTCAGGGGTGGCCGCTGCTCGTGGCCGCGCTGCTGGCGCTGTGGCTGGGCTGGTCGGCGCTGCAGGAAGGCCGCCGTGTATCCGGGGACGCAACCCTGTCCCCGTCTGCAGCGGCGCTGGATGAACACGCCAGCGGGCATGCCGGCGAATCGCCACCACCCGAGCCCTTGGCCCCGCGCATCGAATCCGGCCCAGAAGGCAGCCACGGCGACAACCCGCCCCTGCTGAACCGCCTGTGCCTTCTCGTCCCGCTGTCGGGCCCGCAGACCCTGCGCCTGCCTGTGCGCGCCGCAGCAGCGGTACGCCTGGCGGGCCGTCGTCAGCCGCCCTCGCACGCACCGCCAGCCCTGCTGAGCTGAGCCGCTGCGCCGACATCGGCGCCGCCCCCCGCGTTTCCGTACCGGATTCCCCCCGCGCCAACCGCCCTGCCGACCGCCGCGTCGACGGGGCCTTCCTGCCCCCGGCAAAGCCCATCCCATGACCTCGATCAAGAGCCGCAAGCACGCCTCCCCGCTTCGTTCACTGCCCCTGGCCACCGCCAGCCTGGCCGCCGGCCTTGGCCTGGCCTCGCTGCCCGCCGTGGCCCTGGCAGACGCCACCGACAATGCCCGTACGCTGGACAAGATCGACGTGCACGCCACCCGCGGCTACAAGGCCGACAAGGTCGCCTCGCCGAAGTTCACCCAGCGCCTGCAGGACACGCCGCAGACGATCCAGGTCATCACCAGCGACCTGTTCAACCAGCAGGGCGCCACCACCCTCACCGAAGCGCTGCGCAACAGCCCGGGCGTGGGTACTTTCTATGCCGGTGAGAACGGCAACACCACCACCGGCGATGCGCTGTTCATGCGCGGCTTCGACACCTCCAACAGCCTGTTCGTGGACGGTGTGCGCGATCTGGGCTCGATCTCGCGCGATGTCTTCAACATCGAGCAGGTGGAAGTGACCAAGGGCCCGGCCGGCACCGACAACGGCCGCTCGGCGCCGACCGGCGCGATCAACCTGGTCAGCAAGCAGGCCAACCTGCAGGATGCGACCTCGGCCAGCGTGTCCGTCGGCAGCGACCAGCAGCGCCGCGCCACCGCCGACTGGAACCAGTCGCTGGGCGCAACCAGCGCGCTGCGCATCAATGGCATGTGGCAGGACAGCGACCAGCCTGGCCGCGACCACGTGCAGAACAAGCGCTGGGGCATCGCGCCGTCGCTGGCCTTCGGCCTGGGCACCGCAACCCGCTATTACCTCAACCTGCTCTATGTGAAGCAGGACAACGTGCCCGATGGCGGCGTGCCGACCCTGGGCCTGCCCGGCTGGACGCCGCAACCGACGCTGGAAGCGCTGGCCGGCCATCCGGTGGACCCGGAAAACTTCTACGGCACCCGCGCCGACCACGACGACGTCACCGCGAAGATGGCCACGTTCCGCTTCGAGCACGACTTCAACGACAACGTGCGCCTGACCAACACCGCCCGCTGGGGCCGCACCGAACAGGACTACCTGCTCACCGCCTTCATGGGCACCGGCGTGCGCGGCGCCAACGGCCGTCCGACCGGCAACATCACCTATACCAACGCAGCGGATCTTTCGACCTACGCGATCGCGCGCAGCCTGCCGACCTTCAAGGACCAGCGCAACACCATCCTGACCGACCAGCTGAACCTGCGCGCCGACTTCAATACCGGCGCAGTGGGCCACGCCCTCAGTGCCGGGCTGGAGTTCACCCGGGAAGAACTGGACAGCTACGGCCAGGCCGCCACCGGTGGCAGCAGCTGGCCTGCCGCGAACCTGTACAACCCCGATTGGAACGTGGCTGGCCTGAGCTGGGCACACAACGGTGCCGACGCGCACGGCAAGACCACCACATCCTCGGCCTACGTGTTCGATACGTTGTCGTTTGGCGAGAGCTTCCTGCTGACCGCAGGCGTGCGTGCCGATCATTACAGGACCGAGTACGCCAGCGCCTCGGTGTGTGGCGGCCGTGGCGGCCCGGTGTGTGGCAGCAACCCCACCGGCACCGTACTGCGCAATCCCACGCTGGAAGCGTCCGACACCCTGCTGAACTGGAAGCTGGGTGCGCTGTACAAGGTGGGTGACACCGTCAGCATCTACGCCAACTACGCGATTTCACAGCAGCCCCCGGGCGGTGCCAACTTCCAGCTGAGCAGCTCGGCCAGCAGCGCCGACAACCCGAAGCTGGATCCGCAGAAGGCCAAGACCTTCGAGGTGGGCAGCAAGTGGGCCTTCATGGAAGATGCGCTGGCGGTGAACCTGGCGCTGTTCCAGACCGATGTGGAAAACGAAATCAACACCACCGTGCTGGACGACGCTGGCAACCCGACGCAGACCGGCAGCAAGCGGGTGAAGGGTGTTGAGCTGTCTGCCGTGGGCCGCGTGTCCGAGAACTGGTCGATCAGCGCAGGCTACAGCCACTTGAACACCGATGTGAAGGATGGTGCCAAGGTGGCCGCCGATGGCACCAACAACCTGGTCTATACCCCGGACGATACGTTCACCGGCTGGACCAGCTACGTGCTGCCGCATGGCATTACCGTGGGCGGCGGCGTCCGCTATGCCGCCGGCATGCACCGCGGTACCGACGGTGCCGTCGGCACGCCGGCGTTCACCAAGTCGTATGTGGTCTATGACGCGGTGGTGTCCTGGGCGATCAACGAGAACGTGTCGCTGCGCTTGAACGGCTACAACCTGTTCGACAAGCAGTACGTGGCCAGCATCAACAAGAGCGGCTACCGTTACACCCCGGGCGCCCCGCGCACCTTCCTGCTCAGCGCGGACGTCCGTTTCTGATGCACCTGCGCGGGGGAGCCTGACTCCCCCGCGTATCGACGAGGAACCGCCATGCTGCTGCATATACCCAACGTGCTTGCCCCGGAAGAGGTGGCACAGATGCGCCAGCGGCTGGATGCGGCCGATTGGGCCGACGGTCGCGAGACCGTCGGCGCCCAGGGCGCGCTGGTGAAGCACAACGAGCAACTGCCCGATGCCTCGCCATTGAAGGCCGAGCTCGGCCAGGGCGTACTGGCCGCGCTGCGGCGCAACCCGCTGTTCTTTGCGGCCGCGCTCCCGCTGAAGATCCTGCCGCCCCGCTTCAACCGCTACAGCGGCGGTGGCACCTACGGCTTCCACGTCGATGGCGCGGTGATGAACCTGGCCCACGGCGAACAGCTGCGCTCGGACATCTCCTGCACCCTGTTCCTGTCCGCGCCGGAGGAGTACGACGGCGGCGAGCTGGTGATCAGCGATACCTACGGCGAGCACGAAGTGAAGCTGCCCGCCGGCGACCTGATCGTGTACCCGTCCAGCAGCCTGCACCAGGTCAACCCGGTCACGCGCGGTGCGCGCGTGGCCTCGTTCTTCTGGGTGCAGAGCATGGTCCGCGACGATGTGCAGCGGCGCCTGCTGTGGGAGATGGACACTTCCATCGAACGTCTGCGGCAGACCGGCGGCGACGCTGCTGCGGTGCTGCAGCTGACCGGCGTGTACCACAACCTGCTGCGGCGCTGGAGCGAAGTCTGAGGCCGGCGCAGCGGCCCTGCGAAACTTTGGCAATCATTCTCATTTGCAACCGCTAACAGCTCTCATTACAATCACGCCCCGTTGACGCCGGATGGTCCGGCGTACGCCCAGGGGTTGCCTGCCTTGCGTCGCCCGTTCCGCCCTCGCCCGCTTCGCCTCGTGCAGTTCGGTACCGCCATGCGCGGTCATCGCCCTGCACTGGCCGGCCTGTTGGCGTGGGTCGCGATGCTGGCGTTGCTGCTGGGCACCCTGCCGCTGCTGCCGCACGGCCAGGCGGAGGCTGCCGCGCAGGCGTGGCAGCAGCCCCTCGAGGGCCGCGGTGGTGAAGTGCCGGTGGAAGAAGACGCGCCGGCCAAGCTGCGCCGTTGCGTCTGCACGCCGACCAAGGCCGCCGACAAGGCACCGCCGCCGCCGCTGCTGCTGGCCAGCCAATGGCTGCGCATTGAACTGGATCTGATTCCCCTCGCCCCGGTCCACGCCGGGGCCCGTCCGCACTGGCCGCTGGCCACGCCGGACACGCCGTGGGCCGATGCGCCCGGGCGCCGCCAGCAACGCGGCCAGGCGCCGCCGCTGGCCTGATCTCCGGCCCTTCGTGACCGCACCTGCGGTCGCGCCTGCGCGCCGCTGCCTGCTTCATCCCCTGCTGCATCCCTGCTGCCCCTGACCGGGGCTCCCCGTGCATGCCACGCATTCCGCGCTGGCATCGCACCACCCTGCATCCTTCGAGGTTACTGCCATGGCCCAGCGCCATCGTGTCCGTTCGTCCCTGTCCCGCCACCTGCTGACCAGCGCCGTGCTGGCCGCCTTCGCCAGCCCCGCCTTCGCAAACGGTGCCGCCGCAGGCGCACCGCAGACTCTGGATACCGTAGTGGTCACCGCTTCGGGCTTCGAACAGAAGATCACCGATGCCCCGGCCAGCATTTCCGTCATCACCCAGGAAGAGCTGACCACCCGCCCCTACATGACCCTGCTGGACGCGGTGCGCGATCTGGAAGGCGTGGACGTGGGCGAAACCCGCGACAAGACCGGCCAAGGCACCATCTCCATGCGTGGCATGGGTTCGGATTACACGCTGATCCTGGTCAATGGCCGCCGCCAGAACAACCACGGCGACATCTACCCAAACAACTTCGGCGGCAACCAGTTCAACCACATCCCGCCGCTGGATGCGATCGAGCGCATCGAAGTGATCCGCGGCCCGGCCTCCACCCTTTACGGCGCCGACGCGATGGGCGGCGTCATCAACATCATCACCAAGCGTTCGCTGGACCGCTGGAGCGGTTCGGCCACGCTGGGCGGCACCTTCGAAACCGACGACCAGTTCGGCGACGACCGCACCGCTGATGTGTACGTGACCGGCCCGCTGGTGCCCAACGTGCTGAACCTTTCGGCGCGCGCCAGCTGGTACGACCGCGATGCCTCCAACCCGGTGTACAGCCCGGTACTCGACCCCAGCGGCGTGGCTCACGACCGCTCGCTGGGCTTCGGTGGCGGCGGCAAGACCGTGGACAACACCAACAAGGCCGGCGGCATCAGCCTGGACTGGAACATCAGCGATGCCCAGCGCCTGACCCTGGACTACGACACCTCGCGCCAGGAGTACGACAACGCGATCAAGATCAACGATGCCGGCGAAGAGGAATACCCGGTCGGCACCGTGGACAGCATCAGCAGCATCTGGCGCAGCAGCAACTTCTGCAGCGGTGCCAGCGGCGCCAATGCCAACGCCTGCCGTAGCAACGGTGGCACGTGGTCGCGCCGCGCGGATCCGCGCGTGGGCTACAGCCCCAGCCAGGAATTCACCCGCGACGCCTGGGCGATCACCCACGAAGGCCGCTGGGGCTTCGGCAACAGCCTGGTTTCCCTTTCGCACGTGGCCACCAACAACGACGGGCGCACCATGCCCTTCACCGTGGCCGAGCGCGTGCAGCTGCTGCAGATGATCGATGCCACCGGCCCGTACGCCGGGCTGCCGCTGGCCGAACGCCGCGCACTGGCCGAGTCCACGTTCCTGCCGCGCCCGGCGCGCACGCTGGAAAGCGAGCAGTACACGCTGGATGCCAAACTGGACATCCCGTTCCAGGCGGCAGGCCAGCACGTCGCCGTGGTGGGCGCGCAGGTGATCCGCGGTGAACTGACCGACGGTGTGTTCGGTACCGAACGTGGTACGCCGGGCCTGAGCCAGGACCACAACATGTACTCGCTGTTCGCCGAGGACACCTGGACCGTGCTGGCACCGCTGGCGATCACCTACGGCCTGCGCTACGACGACCATGAAGTGTTCGGCGACCAGCTCAGCCCGCGCCTGTACGGCGTGTACACCCTCAGCGAGGCCTGGACGGTGAAGGGCGGCGTCAGCACCGGCTTCAAGACGCCCAAGACCACCCAGCTGTACGACGGCGTGATCGGTTTCGGTGGCCAGGGCACCTCGCCCATGTTCGGCAACCCGGACCTGAAGCCGGAAACCAGCACCAGCACGGAACTGGCCGTGTACTGGCAGCACCCCGCCGGGCACAGCTTCAATGCCACCGCCTTCCACAACCGCTTCGACGACAAGATCGCCTCGCAGCCCTGCGGCGCCGCGCTGACCCTGTCGTGCAGTTCCACCGGTGAATATGCCGATCTGGGCTACGCCAGCAGCACCCGCACGGTGAACATCGACGAGGTGGTGATCCAGGGTGCGGAAGTGGCCGGGCGCTGGAGCATCAGCGATCAGTTCAGCCTGCGCGCCAACTACACCTTCACCGACAGCGAGCAGAAGAGCGGCGCCGAAAAGGGCCGGCCGTTGGGCAACAGCGCGCGGCACATGGCCAACGCCACCTTTGATTGGCGTGCCAGCGACCGCTTCAACGTGTTCCTGACCGCCGAAGCGCGTTCCAAGCGCTACGGTGGCATCAGCACGGTGACCGGCCAGGAGCGCTACTACAAGGATTACACCGTGCTGCACCTGGGCGCCTCGTTCGAAGCCACCGAGTGGCTGACCGTGAATGCCCGCATCAACAACCTGCTGGACCGCGACTTCACCACCTACCAGACCTACTTCACCGATCTGGACGGCGACGGCATCTACACCGATGACACCAATGAAGTGCTGTTCGAGGACGACTACAACAACAAGGACAAGGCCCGCAGCGTCTGGGTCAGCCTTAACTTCCGCTTCTGACGCGTGTGACGGCCGCAGCCCGCCCCGCGCGGGCCTGCGGCCGGATACAAAGAGACACCTAATTGCGAGCCATTCTCATTAATGCTGTAATGGGTAGTCTTCACCCGCCCCGAAAAACACCGTGAGCCGTCCCGTGTCCTCCACCGTGCAGCAGCAACAGAGCCGTGGCTTCTGGCTGCGTACGCTGCACCAGTGGCACTGGATCAGCTCGGCGGTGTGCCTGATCGGCATGCTGCTGTTCGCGGCCACCGGCCTGACCCTGAACCACGCGGCGAAGATCGAAGCCAAACCGCAGGTGCAGAACCAGAAGCTGGAACTGCCGGCTGAGCTTCTTGGCGCGCTGGGTGACCGCGAAGACGGCAACGCGCCCATTCCGCCGCCGGCCCGGCAATGGCTGGATGCGCAGCTGGACATCGGCATCGGCGGGCGCCCGGCCGAATGGTCGCCGGAAGAAATCTACCTGTCGCTGCCGCGCCCCGGTGGCGACGCCTGGCTGAGCATCGACCGCGAAAGCGGTGCAGTGGAATACGAATCGACCTCGCGCGGCGCGGTGTCCTACCTCAACGACCTGCACAAGGGCCGCAACGCGGGCCCGGCGTGGGGCTGGTTCCTGGACCTGTTCGCGGTGGCCTGCCTGGTGTTCTGCATCACCGGCCTGTTCCTGCTGCACCTGCATGCGCGGCAGCGGCGCATGACCTGGCCGCTGGTCGGCCTGGGCCTGATGATCCCGCTGCTGATCGCCCTGCTGCTGATCCACTGACTTCCATCCGTTCCCTCCGGAGCCGCCCCATGCGCGTCACCCTCACCATCGCCCTCAGCGGCCTGCTGGCCACCTCGCCGGCCTATGCCGCCACCCTCGACATCAACGTCGAAGTGCCCAAGCTCAACGTTGCCGAATACCACCGCCCGTATGTGGCCGTCTGGCTGGAAGGCGCCGACCAGAAGGTCGCCGCCAACCTGTCGGTCTGGTACCAGCAGACCAGCAACAGTGAAGGCCATGGCACCAAGTGGTTGCCCGACCTGCGCCAGTGGTGGCGCAAGAGCGGCCGCACGCTGCAGGTGCCGGTGGATGGCGTGACCGGTCCGACCCGCCCGGCGGGCAAGCACGCGCTGTCGTTCAACGACCAGCAGCCGGCCCTGAAGCAGCTGGCCCCGGGCAGCTACACCCTGGTGGTGGAAGCGGTGCGCGAAGTCGGCGGCCGCGAACTGCTGAAGATCCCCTTCACCTGGCCGGCCACTGCCGCGCAGAACGGCAAGGCGCAGGGCGCCACCGAACTGGGCCAGGTCACCCTCGCCGTCAAACCGTAACTGCATGACCCCCGGGTCGGATCCCTTCCGCAGGAAGGGCTCTGACCCCACCACCATCCCTGGAGTCTTCCGCATGAAGCGCACGCTCGTCCTAGCCGCCGCCCTGGCCGCTGCCCTTCCGTTCTCCGCCCTGGCCCACAAGGCCTGGCTGCTGCCCTCGCAGACCGTCATCGCCGGCAACGCGCCGTGGATCACCGTCGACGGTGCGGTCTCCAACGACCTGTTCTATTTCAACCACGTGCCGCTGCGCCTGGAATCGCTGGTGATCACCGCGCCGGACGGCAGCAGTGTGCAGCCGCAGAACGCCGCCACCGGCAAGTACCGCAGCGTGTTCGACATCGAGCTGAGGCAGCAGGGCACCTACCGCATCGCCTCGGTCAATGACGGCCTGTTCGCCACCTACGAACAGAACGGCGAGCGCAAGCGCTGGCGTGGCACCGCCGCGACCTTCGGCGAACTGCCCAAGGATGCGAAAAAGCTGGAAGTGAGCCAGTCGGTGGGCCGCGTGGAAACCTTCGTCACCAACGGCGCGCCGAACGCCACCGCGCTGAAGCCGACCAACCGCGGCATCGAGCTGGTGGCCGTGGGCCATCCGAACGATCTGTTCGCTGGCGAGGAAGCCACCTTCCGCGTGCTGGTGGATGGCAAGCCGACCGCCGGCCTGGACTTCGAGATCGTGCGTGGCGCCACCCGCTACCGCAACGCGCAGGACGAGCTGAAGCTCACCAGCGATGCCAAGGGCGAGATCAAGGTGACCTGGCCCGAAGCCGGCATGTACTGGCTGGAAACCGGCACCGAAGACAACAAGACCTCGGTGAAGCAGGCCGCCAAGCGCCGCCTGAGCTACGTCGCCACCCTGGAAGTGCTGCCGCAGTAACGTGGACCGCGGTGCCGGGCCCGCCCCGGCACCGCGCCTGCAACGCCCCGCCATGACCGATCCCCTGTCCGACATCGCCCGCCTCGGCGGCACCACCATGGGCACCACCTGGAGTGTGTCGCTGGTGGCGCCACGCCAGCGCGACCTGCACCCGCTGCACGCCGGCATCCAGGCGCGCCTGGATGAGGTGGTCGCGCAGATGAGCACCTGGGACGCCGGCTCGGACCTGGCCCGCTACAACCGTGCCACCGCCGGCCAGTGGTGCCCGCTGCCCGCCGAAACCCGCCATGTGCTGGCCGCTGCGCAGGCGATTGCCGCCACCAGCGACGGCGCGTTTGATCCCACCCTGGGTCCGCTGGTCGCGCTGTGGGGCTTCGGTGCACAGGCCGGCCCACGCCGCGTGCCCGACGCCGCCACCCTGCAGGCCACGCGTGCGCGCTGTGGCTGGCAGCAGCTGCAGTGGCGCGCTGACGCCCTGCTGCAACCCGGCGGCCTGGAACTCGATCTCTCTGCGATTGCCAAAGGCTTCGGTGTCGACCACGTCGCTGCCTGGCTGCGCGCGCAGGGCATCACCGCAGCACTGATCGAAGTGGGCGGCGAACTGGCCGGCTACGGCCGCAAGCCGGATGGGCAGCCGTGGCGCGTCCTGGTGGAGTCGGCCCCGGAAGAAGACGCGCACGGCAATACGCCGCCGCGCGTGCTGGCGCTGGATGGCAAGGCCGTGGCCACATCGGGCGACCGTTGGCACCAGTACCACGCCGATGGCCAGGCCTACAGCCACAGCCTGGACCCGCGCACCGGCATGCCCGTGCGCCAGGTGGCCGCCGCAGTGACCGTGGTGGCCGACGATGCGATGCACGCCGATGCCTGGGCCACTGCGCTGACCGTGCTCGGCCGCGAACAGGGCCTGGCCCTGGCCGAGCGCGAAGGCCTGGCCGCGCGCTACCTGGAACGCGCGATCGACGGTCCACGCGAACATCTCAGCAGCGCCTTCCAGCGCCTGCTGGACGAGCAGGCCGCATGAGCCGCCGGCCAACGCGCGCCGTGCTCGGCAACCTCATCGTGATGGTGCTGCTGGCCGTGGCCGGCTACGCCCTGCTGCGCCTGCACCTGGGCGAAGCCTGGTGGCAGGGTGCCCCGCCCACGCGCCACTGGCAGGGCGCCGTGCTGGCCATCGCGCTGTATGCGCTGGCCTGCACCGCAGTGTGGTGGCGTGGGCGCCCGCGCGATGACGCCGCCAGCGGTGATGTCGCGCCGCTGCTGCTGGTGTGGTCCAGCCAGACCGGCTTCGCCCGCGAACTGGCCGAACGCAGCGCCGAGGCCCTGCGCGCCGCCAGCCTGCCGGTGCGCGTGCGTGGGCTGCATGAAGTCGACACCGCGCTGCTGGCGCAGAGCCAGCGCGCACTGTTCATCGCCAGCACCACCGGCGAAGGCGACGCCCCCGATCACGCCCTGCCCTTCCTGCGCCAGGTGATGAGCACCTCACCCTCGCTGGGCCACCTGCAGTTCGGTGTGCTCGCGCTGGGTGACCGCAGCTACGGCCATTTCTGTGCGTTCGGCCACCGGCTCGACGACTGGCTGCGCCAACACGGCGCGCACCCGATGTTCGATGCGATCGATGTCGACAACGCCGATCCGGCCGCGCTGCGCCACTGGCAGCAGCTGCTGGGACAGATCGGCGGCGGTGCCAGCGAGCTGCCTGACTGGAGCCCGGCGGAGTACCAGCCGTGGCCGCTGCTGCAGCGCGAACACCTCAACCCCGGCAGCCTCGGCGGGCCGGTGTACTGGCTGCGCCTGCAGCCACCGGCCGGCAGCGATGCGCAGTGGCAGGCCGGTGACATCGCCGAAATCGGTCCACAGCACGCTGCGCCAGCCACGCGCGCGTGGCTGCGGGAGCGCGGTTTCGATCCGGATCTGCGGCTGGACGATGGCGTGGCCCTGCTGGATCGCGTCGTGCGCTCGCACCTGCCCAGCCTCGTCGCACCGGGCGACCTGCCTGGGTTGCTGGCGTCACTGCAGCCGTTGCCGCATCGCGAGTACTCGATTGCCTCGGTGATGGCCGACGGCGCGCTGGAACTGCTGCTGCGCCGCCAGCTGCGTGCCGACGGCACGCCCGGCATCGGCAGCGGCTGGCTGTGCGACCACGCGGTGGTGCATGAGCCGGTGCAGCTGCGGCTGCGTCGCAACGCCAATTTCCATGGCGTGGCCGCCGAGGTACCGCTGCTGCTGATCGGCAACGGCACCGGCATTGCCGGCCTGCGCGCGCACCTGCACGAGCGCGCCCGCAGCGGTGCGCGCCGCACCTGGTTGCTGTTTGGCGAACGTTCGGCCGCGCACGATTTCCATTTCGGCGAGGAGCTGCAGACGCTGCTGGCCGACGGTACGCTGGCGCGGCTGGATGCGGTGTTCAGCCGCGATGGCGGCACCCACCGCTACGTGCAGGACCGGCTGCTGGCCGAAGCAGCGACGCTGCGGCAGTGGGTGGAGGAAGGCGCCACGATCCTGGTCTGCGGCAGCCTGCAGGGCATGGCCCCTGCGGTGGACGCGGTGATCGCGCAGGTGCTCGGTGCCGAGGGCAAGGAAGCACTGTTGATGGCCGGTCGTTACCGGCGCGACGTGTACTGACCCACCGATCGGGGTCGGATCCCTTTCCGCAGGAAAGGGCTCTGACCCCAACTGCATCCACGCATGGTGTGGATCTACTGCGCGGTGGGGGTGGGTGCGGACCGTTGGTCCGCACTGACGACGCCCCATCACGCCGGGCATGGCCCGGCGCTACCCGGCGGTCGTTACCCGTATCGCCAACAACTCGCCGCCGCCCTGCAACGCATGCCGTTGCCTTATCCACGCATGGCGTGGATCTACTGCAATCCTCGTTACCAGTAGATCCACGCCATGCGTGGATGACGCCCAATGACACCTCACCACGCCGGGCATGGCCCGGCGCTACCCGGGCGTCGTTACCCGTATCGCCAACAACTCACCGCCGCCCTGCAACGCATGCCGTTGCCTTTCACCGGCGGCCAACCACGCGGTATCGCCGGCCTGCATCGGCGGCAACCCACTGTCCGCACCGAATTCCGCATGCCCGGCCAGCAGGTACAGCGCCCAGGCCACGCCCGGTTCGCAGAAGAAGAACATCGACCCCACCAACGGCCGGTGCAGCAGCTCGGCCTGCAACTGCCCGCGCTTCCACATCAGGTTGAAATCGTGGGTGGTGCCATCGACCAGCTCGCCGTCCAGCGCTTCTTCGCCGGCAAAGCGCACGCGCCCGTGCGGCGGCAGCACTTCGGCCACGCGGCCATCGGCAAAACGCAGGCGCACGCCATTGCCCTGCAGCAGTACCAGCTCGCGCTCCACGCCTGGGAACGCTGAAAACGCGGCGTCCTGCTCGATCTCGGCCACCGACAGGCGCAGCGCCCAGTCATCACCCTGCGCGGGCAGGCGCAGGATCTCGCGAGTCCAGCCCAGGCCGTTGCGCCAGCGTTCGCGGCGGTAATCCAGGCTGGAGATCACCTGGCTCGGGGTGCGCAGCAGAGCATCTATGTCCATGCGCGCATTGCATCATGCCGCGCGCGATCGCGCATCACCGCGCAGCAACACCGCCCGCTTCGCCACACTGCGGCGACAGCAGCTTCGAATGCTGCAGCCATTGCGGGTCGGGATAGTAGGCGAACACCAGGGTGCCGCCACGCAGCGAATCGATCAGCGGCCGCGACACCGACAGGCGTACCGCCGGGCAGCCGAGGCTGCGGCCCAGCCGGCCCTGCAGGCGGGCCATCGTCGGGTTCACATAGGGCGCACCATGGATGACGATCGCGCGGTCACGTGCCTTGTCGTTGAAGCCCGGCTCCAGCCCGTCCAGCCGCAGCGAATAACCGTTGCCGCCCATGTAGGTTTCCTGCGCGGTGAAGGCACCGATGCTGGACATGAAACTGCCATCGCGGTTGGAGAAGTGCTCGGTGCGGTTGCCGCCACTGTTGCGGCCGTGCGCCACCCATTCCTCGAACAGCAGCCGCTGCCGCGCCAGGTCGAACACCCACAGGCGCTGCTCGGTGGACGGCCGCGAGTAATCGATGACGCCCAGCCGCTCGGCCTTGATGCCCAGTTCCGGACGCTGCAGGGCGCAGCGCAACGCCGTGGCCGCCAGCTTCAATACGTGGCGGTCAGCGTTGGGGGCCGTGCGCGCCAGCAGCGCGGTCAGGTCGTCGGTGCTGGCGGTGGCGGGCGGCGCCGCGGCGACAGCGCTGCCGGCGGCGACCAGCGCGAGCAGGCCGCAGGCGGCCTGCCAGCGCGTGCGTGAAGCAATCATGGGCACACGGTATTCACTCAGGACTTCTTCGACGTGGGCGTGGCGGGTTCGGATTCCAAGACCGGCTGCAATCCCGATTCAGCCGCGCTTGGGCGCACCGCTGGCAGCGAGGTGACCAGCAGGGTCGTGCCCGGCACCAGCACCTGGTACAGCTGGCGGGCGAAATCGGCTGGCAGCGCCATCGGCAACGACGGCGTGGCCAGCAGGTCCGGGGTGGCCTGCGCGCGGTCCTGGCCCAGCAGCGGGTAGGCGGTCCACTGGTGCAGGCGCTGCTGTGTGTCCAGCGGGCTGGGCGTATCGCTGAAGCCCTGCCCCATCACGAACAACGTGGTGCCCTGGAACGCCGGCAGCGCATCGGCCCGCAGCGGCGATTCGCCGATCATCACGCCATCGCGCAGCACGTACAGGCGCTGGTCGTGCAGGCTGACCAGGATGCCGACCTGGCCGCTGGGGGCGACCGCATCGTCCCACCAGGCCTTGGCCGGGCTGGCGCCTTCGGTTTCCGGCAGGGCCTGGCCACGCGCGTTCACCGGTGCCAGCACCGCCGGGTAGGCCAGGGTCATCGGCGCACTCTTGGCGTCGGCCACCACCACCGTGTCACCGCGCTGGGTTGCGCTGAACAGCTTCTGCGCGAACGCCTGCGGCAGGCGCACGCAGCCGTGCGAGGCCGGGTGCCCGGGCAGGCTGCCGCCATGCAGGGCAATGCCATCCCAGGTCAGCCGCTGCATGTAGGGCATCGGCGCGCTGTTGTAGAGGTTGGATTTGTGGTCCTTGTCTTTCTGCAGGATCGTGAACACGCCCGTGGGGGTTTCGTGCCCGGCCTTGCCCGAACTGATCGTGCTCAGGCCGATGGCGATGCCGTTGCGGTACACGTAGGCGCGCTGCTCATCCAGGCTGACCACCAGCACGATCGGGCCGGCCGGCGATACTTCCGGGTGCCACAGGTACTCACCGGGCTTCAGATCGGTCGGGCCACGTACCTCAGCGGTAGCGGCGGCGGTGGCGGGCGTGGCGGCCTGGGCCGCCAACGGCAGGGCCAGGGCAAGTGCGAGCATCAGGGGCAGGCGGGGCAGGCGCATCCAGCAGGTTCCAATCCGTGGGGAACCTCCAACCTACACCATTGGCGGTGCAGCGCCGTGCCAGAACGTGCCCGCGCCAGAAAGCGAAATGCCCGGCGACACAACCATGTGTCGTACCGGGCACTCGTTACGTCCTTGTCGGCCTGCTGCCACCCCCTCGCATCCTGCGCTGTGGGGGCGGCGTTGCATCCTGCACGCGGCCGCGTTCGTCCTGCTTGTATCTCAGCCCCTTCCACAGGTCTGTGATGCCACCATCCTGGTGATTGGTGCCGCATCCCTGCGACGGTCGGTGGGCACGTCCTTCCTGTCCGTGTCCGGTGAACCAGCCTCCTGCCGGTCCCGACGATCCTGCTGTCAACGCCTGGGTACGGAGCGCACCGGTACCGATCCGGGTACCGGATCCGCTGGCAACATCGTGTTGCCGACGGTGATCCGCTGTCGATTCCGTTCGACGATTGCTGTCCCTATTCCCTTCACCTGCGTCAGGTCCTCGACGCGATGAAATGGGCCGTGTCTGCGCCGGTGCTCGACGATTGCCGCTGCCTTTACGGCCCCGACCATCGTCAATCCCTGCTGCAGCGCCTGGGCATCGGCCCGGTTGATGTCAATCGGCTCGGCGGCTTGCGCCCCCACCATCCACATCCCCAGTACCAACACCCTGAACACGACTGACCAAGGCACGACGTGTATCTCCTTGTGGTTCTGGCCGTCCCTACCGGCAATCCCGTCGGTCGAAACAGTGTCCGTCACCACATGCACACAGACTATCGGTTTCCGGGATTTCTAAAAGCCAGCCAAATACCCGACGTGCTGTAGGAAAAACCCTACCCCCGGCACAGGCGTAGAATGGCCGCATCACACGCCCATGCAACCGGAGTTTCAGATGGACAGCGCCAAGCTCGGCCAATTCGTCAATGACAAGTGGGACAGCGAGATCGTCCCGCAGTTGGTCGACTACATCCGCATCCCCAACAAGTCGCCGATGTTCGACGCCAACTGGGTGCAGAACGGCTACATGGAACAGGCGGTCACCCTGATGGAAAACTGGGCCAAGGCCCAGGAACTGCCCGGCCTGAAGGTCGAGGTGGTCCGTCTGGAAGGCCGCACGCCGCTGATTTTCCTGGAAATTCCGGCCACCGGCGCCGAGACCGGCGACGACACCATCCTGCTCTACGGGCACCTGGACAAGCAGCCGGAAATGACCGGCTGGGACGAGGACCTCGGCCCGTGGATCCCGGTCCTGCGCGGCGACAAGCTGTATGGCCGCGGTGGCGCCGACGACGGTTACGCCATCTTCGGTTCGCTGGCGGCGGTGCTGGCCCTGCAGGCCCAGGGCCTGCCGCACGCCCGCTGCGTGGTGCTGATCGAAGCCTGTGAAGAATCCGGCAGCTACGACCTGCCCGCCTACGTCGACCACCTGGCCGACCGCATCGGCAAGCCGTCGCTGGTGGTGTGCCTGGATTCGGGCTGCGCCAACTACGACCAGCTGTGGTGCACCACCTCCCTGCGTGGCCTGACCGGCGGCAACTTCACCGTCAAGGTGCTCAACGAAGGCGTGCATTCCGGCGATGCTTCCGGCGTCATCCCGTCCAGCTTCCGCCTGCTGCGCCAGATCCTGTCGCGCATCGAGGACCAGGACACCGGCCGCATCCTGATCGACGGCATGAACGTGGAGATCCCGGCCGAGCGCCTGGCCCAGGCCAAGCGTGCCGCCGAAGTGGTCGATACCGAGATCTTCGAGAAGTTCCCGATGGTCGACGGCCTGCGCCCGATGAACGAGGACCTGACCGAGCTGGTGCTCAACCGCACCTGGCGCCCGGCGCTGTCGGTGACCGGCGTGGGTGGCATGCCGCCGCTGGAATCGGCCGGCAACGTGCTGCGCCCGCAGACCTCGGTGAAGCTGTCGCTGCGCCTGCCGCCGACCGCCGACGGCAAGACCTGCGGCGAACTGCTGAAGGAAGCGCTGCTGCGCGATCCGCCGAACGGCGCCCAGGTCACCCTGGACCTGGAAAAGGCCTCCACCGGCTGGAACGCCCCGGCCATGGCGCCGTGGCTGACCCAGGCCATCGACGATGCCAGCCAGGCCTTCTTCGGCAAGCCGGCCATGTACATGGGCGAAGGCGGCTCGATCCCGTTCATGGGCATGCTGGGCGAGAAGTTCCCGGGCGCGCAGTTCATGATCACCGGCGTGCTCGGCCCGCACTCCAACGCGCATGGCCCGAACGAGTTCCTGCACATCCCGATGGGCAAGAAGGTCACCGCCTGCGTGTCCAAGGTCATCAGCGAGCACTACGCCGCCAGCCTGCGCGGCGAGACCAGCGGTTCGCCGGTGGCAGCCGACAGCGGCACCCGCCACGGCGACCACGGCTGCTGCTGACCGCACACCCGTGACGGACGCAGCCTGGCCTTGCTAGGCTGCGTCCACCCCAAGCGGAACGCATGCACATGAATGGTCTGTTCGGCAGCAGCAGCTGGCTGTACATCCTGCTGGTCGGCTTCTTCGTCGGCCTGCTCGGGCGTTTCTTCATGCCCGGCAACAACCGCATGGGCTGCCTGCTGACCATCGTGCTCGGCATCGTCGGCGCATTGGTGGCCGGCTGGTTCGGCCAGTACATGGGCTGGTACGCCCCCGGCGAGCCGGCCGGTTTCCTCGGCGCCGTGGTCGGCGCAGTGGCCGTGCTGGCGCTGATGCGGCTGTTCACCCCACGCCGCTGACACCCCTCTTCTTTCTTTCCCCCTGAGCGTGGCGCGCCCGTCGCGCCCGGAACTGCCTGCATGACCGAACCTGCCTCCGATCCCCAGCGCAGCGCGCAGCGCCTGCAGTGGGCCCGCACCCAGCTGGACGACGCCAACACGGTGGTCGAGCGCGCTTCGGTCGACGCCGGCCTGCGCAGCTATTGGCGTACCACCAGCCGTGGCGGCAGCCACATCGTGATGGATGCCCCGCCCGGCCTGGAAGATCCGCAGCCGTGGTTGCGCATGCGCGGCCTGCTGCACGACCACGGCCTGCGCGTGCCCGCCCTGCTCGCCCAGGATCTCGACGCCGGCTTCCTGCTGCTGGAGGACCTCGGTGGCCCGACCCTGGCCAAGGTGCTGGACGAACGCAATGCCGATGCCTGGTTCGGCCGCGCCATCGACCAGCTGCTGCGCCTGCAGGCGATTCCGGTGCCCGATGATTTCGGCCGCTTTGGCGAAGCCCTGCTGCAGCGCGACGCCGGCCTGTTCGACGAATGGTTCCTGCAGCGCCACCTGGGCATCACCCTGGACGCCGCCGAGGCCGAAAGCCTGCAGCAGGCGCAGCGCCTGCTGATGGACAACGCGCTGGGCCAGGCCCAGTTGATGACCCATCGCGACTACATGCCGCGCAACCTGATGCCGGTCGACGATGGTCCGGCCATCCTCGATTTCCAGGACCTGGTGCGTGGCCCGATCGCCTACGACGCGGTGAGCCTGTTCAAGGACGCGTTCCTGAGCTGGCCGCTGCCGCGCGTGGACGCATGGCTGGCGCAGTACCACCAGCGCGCGCTCGACACCGGCCTGCCGGTGCCTGACCGCGCGACCTTCCTGCGCGACGCCGACTGGATGGGCATCCAGCGCCACCTGAAGTGCCTGGGCATCTTCAGCCGCCTGCGTTACCGCGACAACAAGGGCCACTATCTGGACGACGTGCCGCGCTTCATCGGCTACCTGGACGAAGTGCTGCCGCGCTACCCCGAACTGGCCACGCTGCAGCAGCTGCTGGACGTGCGCATCAAGCCGGCTGTGGCCGAACTGGCCGCACCGATGCGCGTGGTGCGCTGATGAAAGCCCTGATCTTCGCCGCCGGCCTGGGCGAGCGCATGCGCCCGCTGACCCTGCACACGCCCAAGCCGTTGTTGGCGGTGGCCGGCAAGCCGCTGATCGTCTGGCACCTGGAGCGGCTGGCCGCACTGGGCGTGCGCGAGGTGGTCATCAACACCGCATGGCTGGCCGAGCAGTTCCCGGCCACGCTGGGCGATGGCAGCCACTGGGGCCTGCAGCTGCACTTCGTGCACGAAGGCGAAACCCCGCTGGAGACCGGCGGCGGCATCCTCAACGCGCTGCCGCAGCTGGGCGATGCGCCGTTCCTGGTGGTCAACGGCGATATCTGGACCGATTTTGATTTCGCTACCCTGCCCCGCGAGCCGCAGGGCCAGGCGCACCTGGTACTGGTGGACAACCCGGCGCAGCACCCGGAGGGCGACTACCGCCTGGATGCGCAGGGCCTGCTGCACCACGACCGCGCAGGCCCATGCCTGACCTATGCCGGCATCGGCGTGTACCGCCCGTCGATCGTGGCGGACTGGCGCGCAGTGATCGGCGATGCGCCGGGCAGCGAACGCGTACCGCCGAAGTTCTCGGTGGTGCCGCTGCAGAAGCATTTCATGGCGCAGGGATTGATGACCGGGCAGCACCATCGCGGGCGCTGGACCGATGTCGGGACGGTGGATCGGCTGCGTGCGCTGGACGCGGAGTTGGCAGCGAACGGCTGAGCCCCTCGTGGCTGGACGCGTGGTCGGTAGAGTCGAGCTTGCTCGACTGCAAAGCCGTGCTTGGCCGGGCGGGATGGCTACGCGGGGGACGCCGTGAATCCATCCATGGAGGCTTGTCCGCGGCATCCATGCCGCAGACACCCCCGCGTACCCATCCCGCCCGGCCGCTGACAGTTTCCGTGCGCGTCCAGCCACGGAAAAGAAGAAGAAAAGCAAAAGCGGATCGCGTCGCTGCGCTCGCTCACTTGCTCCTGTAGAGCCGAGCCCACGCTCGGCTGCCTTTGGCCGTCCGCCCCGATGCAAGAAAGCCGAGGATAGGCTCGGCTATACAGGAAATTCATTCCCGCGTGGTGTCGACCAACGGTCGACACCCACCTCAAGCAGGACACATGTCGACCAAGGTCGACACCTACCAAGAGCGGAGCACATCACAAGGTCCAATCCCGAGGCCACCGACCAACTGTCGAAGGCGGGGTGGCTCAGGTTGCGGGGGCGTGAGCGCCATGGATGGCGCGACCGAGGCTACATGGACGTACTTGCGCCGTCCCCCGCAACCTGAGCCACCCCGCCTCCCCTCAGGAAGCCAGCACTTGATCTTGACGTTGCTCCAGCGGGTGCAGGGCAGCAGCCCTGCAAAGAAAACACACCCCTCAGTAGCGAGGACGGCCTTCTTCCAGTACCTGGCGCAGGAACGGCACCGTGATCCGCCGCTTCGCCGCCAGCGACTCCCGGTCCAGCCAGTCCAGCAGCGTGATCAACCCACCCAGCTCGCGCCCGGTGTGCGACAGCAGCCACTCGATGGCCGCCTCGTCGATCGCCAGCCCGCGCCGCAGCGCGCGCTCGCGCAACACGGCCGCGCGGCCTTCCTCGTCCAGCGGCTGCAGCAGCACGCGCACGCACTGGCCCAGCCGCGAACGCAGGTCCGGCAGCACCAGACCCAGCTCGCCCGGCGCACGCTGCGCCGTGTACAGCACCGTCACCCCCGCCGCGCGCGCGCGGTTGTGGAAGTCGAACAGCGCGATCTCGTCCTCGCGATGGCCCGCCACCGCATCCAGGCCATCCAGCGCGACCAGTTCGCGCTGCTCCAGGCCATCCAGCGCCGCCGCTACCCGGCCGACCGCACCGGCCAGCGGCACGTAGGTCGGCAGGCGCCCGGCCTGCTGCGCGCTGGAACACATCGCCAGCGCCTGGTGGGTCTTGCCCGTGCCCGCCGCACCTTCCAGGTAGACCCAGTCGTGGCTGGCACCCACCGCGATCGCACGCAGCTGCGCCAGCGCGCCATCCGGCGCGCCGATGAAGGTCTCCAGGCGCTGGTCCCGCGGGTAATGCAGGGCCAGCGGAAGTTGCGGCACACCAATCACTTCGGGTCCGGGCCGTTCTCGTAGGGGTCGAGGATGATATGGGGCGCGTCGATCACGCCATCAAGCACGATCGCCGGCTTTTCGCCGACGTACAGCTCGCTCTGGCGGTAACGCTGGTGCGCATAGCGCAGCAGCACGTTGCTGACCGCCGCCACCGGCAGCGCCAGCAGCATGCCGAGGAAACCGAACAGCTGTCCACCGGCCATCACCGCGAAGATCACCGCCACCGGGTGCAGGCCGATCTTGTCGCCGACGATGCGCGGGGTCAGCACGTAGCTCTCCAGCAGCTGGCCAACGGTGAACACCACGCCGACCAGGAGCAGCAGCTTCAGGTCGATGCCCTGTGCCTGCACCAGCGCTGCCACCACTGCCATCACGATGCCGGTGGTCGCGCCCAGGTAAGGGATGAAGCTGATCAGGCCAGCCACCAGGCCGATCAGCAGGCCCAGCTTCAGGCCGACCATCGACAGGCCGGCGGCGTAGATCACGCCCAGCGCCACCATCACCAGGAACTGGCCACGGATGAACGCGCCCAGCACCTCGTTGGATTCGCGGGCCAGGTTGGTGATCGTGCCGATGTGGTTGCGCGGGATCACCGAGGCCACGCGCTCGACCAGCTTGTCCCAGTCACGCAGGAAGTAGAACGCCAGGATCGGCAGCAGCGCCAGGTTGACCATCCAGGTCACCACGGTGAAGCCCGAGCGCGAGACATAGCCCATGAAGGTCGTGGCGAAGCCGCCGGCCTGCTGCCAGTGGCTGCGCACCCACTCGATCAGGCGGTCCGGGTCCATCCACTGCATCACTTCCAGGCCGGTCTTCTGCTCGAACCAGGGGATGCCGGTCTGCATCAGCCAGGCCTGGGCCTGCGGAACAGCGGCCATCAACGTGGTGATCTGGCGCTCGATCATCGGCACCAGCACCAGCAGCAGCGCGGTGATGACCAGCACCATGGCCACGAATACCAGCACCACGCCGGTATTGCGCGAACGGCCGGTGGCCTCGATGCGGTCGACCAGCGGGTCGCCCAGCCAGGCCAGCGCCAGGGCCAGCACGAACGGGGTCAGGATGGGGGCCAGCAGCCACACCACCCAGCCGATCAGCAGGGCGACGGCAACGTACTTCAGCCGTCGCAGGAACTGCGCGATTTCCGCTTCCGGGGCCTGGATCATCGCAGTCGGTACTCGTTGCTGACCGGGGCCGGCTGCGGTGCGCCGGTGCTGTCATCGATCGGCGCCGGCAGGGCCGGCAGGGGCGCCGAAGGCACCAGCACGCCGTTGTCGCCCAGCATGCGGTTGAAGCCGGCCAGGCCGGTGGTCATTTCCAGGTTCAGCTCCAGGCGGTCGCCCGTCGCCCGCAGCGGGGTGACGTTGCGCACCACCGGCACCTCGCGCAGGCCGACGGCCAGGCGCAGGTACTCATCGGCGCTGTTGATGCCGGTCACCACCACGCGGTAGGCACCGGCTGCACCGGTGGCCGCGCCGGCCTTGGCGTAGCGCTTGACCAGGGCATCGGCGGCGCCGTCGGCACCGGCCGCCATCGCGCGCATGGCGTTGGCGTCCTTGGTGGTCCACTTGTTCAGCTCGCGGCCGTTGTCGACGAACACCCAGTCCGCCTGCCAGCCGCCATTGGCGCGGTACAGCTTGCCGATCAGCTGCATCGGCGGCGAGTAGCGAGACGACGCGCGGGCCACCGCAGCGCTGTCCTGGCGCCAGATCGCGCCGGCCAGGGCCTGTTCGGCGGCGCCGCCACTGGGCAGGCCCAGCTTGTAGCCGCGCTCGATGGCCCGGTTCAGCAGCGGGCGCGCGGCATTGGCCTGCTGCACGCTGACCAGCCGCGGGCCACTGCCGTCGTCCACCGCCAGCCAGACCACCGGCTTCGGCCGCGGCTGCGGCCACAGCGGCAGGCCCAGGGCCGACACCAGCGCATCGACGTCATCTTCGCGGAAACGGGCCACCAGCAGGGTCCGGTAGCTGGGTGCGCCACTGGCGCCCACGCTCTGGTCCTGCTTGAAGTCATAGCTCGCCACGTAGTCCTTGGCGTTGCGCAGGGCCTGCGCGACACCGGGGCGCGACATGACGCTGCGGTCACCGGACAGCTTGCCCAGGACCACGCTCAGGGCACGGGCCAGGCCACCGTTGCGGTCGGCCTCGGCCTGGCTGTTGACGGGCACTTCGGCCTCGTAGGCACCACTGGCGGTGGCGACATCGCCCTCGGTGCGAAGGCCGCTCTGGGCCATCGTGGCCACCGGCAGGCACAGCGCAAGGAGCAGGGTGAGAATAAGGCTGCGGCGCATCAGGACATCCATTGGCTCGACGTATCCGGGGGGAATTGTTGCCCGAATACGGACTTTGCGCCAATGCGGCCTGTTAAAATCGCCCGTTCAACCCCTGCCAGCGCCGACGCCCGTGACCAACACCCCGTCTTCCGCCCCCTCCCCCCTCACCTACCGTGATGCGGGCGTCGACATCGACGCCGGCAACGAACTGGTCGAGCGGATCAAGCCCCTGGTCAAGCGCAGCTTCCGCCCGGAAGTGATGGGCGGCCTGGGCGGCTTCGGCGCCCTGTTCGACCTGTCCAACAAGTACCGCGAGCCGGTGCTGGTGTCGGGCACCGACGGCGTGGGCACCAAGCTGAAGCTGGCCCACCAGCTGAACCGCCACGATACGATCGGCATCGACCTGGTCGCCATGTGCGTCAACGACGTGCTGGTGCAGGGCGCCGAGCCGCTCTTCTTCCTGGACTATTTCGCCACCGGCAAGCTGGACATCGACACCGCCGCGGCGGTCGTGGGCGGCATCGCCAACGGCTGCACCGAGGCAGGCTGCGCGCTGATCGGCGGCGAAACCGCTGAAATGCCCGACATGTACGCCCCGGGCGAATACGACCTGGCCGGCTTCACCGTCGCTGCGGTCGAGAAGAGCGAACTGAAGGACGGCGCCAGCGTAGCCGCTGGCGACGTGCTGATCGGCATCGCCTCCTCCGGCCCCCATTCCAACGGCTACTCGCTGGTGCGCCGCATCTACGACCGCGCCGGCCAGCCGGCCGACCTGGAGCTGGAAGACGGGGTGAAGCTGGTCGATGCACTGATGGCGCCGACCCGCCTGTACGTCAAGCCGATCCTGTCGCTGCTGAAGTCGCATGGCGCGGCCATCCACGGCATGGCCCACATCACCGGTGGCGGCCTGACCGAGAACATCATCCGCGTGGTGCCCGAAGGCCTCGGCCTGGACATCCAGGCCTCGGCCTGGCCGCTGCCGCCGGTGTTCCAGTGGCTGCAGAAGGAAGGCGCCGTCGTCGACAGCGAAATGTGGCGCACCTTCAACTGCGGCATCGGCTTCGTGCTGATCGTCGCCCCGGAGCAGGTCGCTGCCGTGTCCGAAGCCGTGCAGGCGCAGGGCCTGGCTCACTGGCCGATCGGCCAGGTGGTCACCGCCAGCGGCGCCGAGCGCGTCCGCATTGCCTGATACGCACCCAGGAGCCCGCATGGACGCTACGCCCCCCCTGCCCACCGCACCGGTGCCGCCCCCGGCACCGGCCGTGCCCGTCCTGACCTCGCAGGACAACGACCACCTGCGCCTGCTGTCGATCTTCCACTACGTGGTGGCCGGGCTGGCGGCGGTGTTCGCCCTGATCTTCGTGTTCCACATCGTGATGGGCATCGCCATGCTCAACGGCACCCTGCCGATGAGCTCCAACGGCCAGCCCAGCTCGGCGCAGGAACAGCAGTTCGCGGGCTGGCTGTTCATCATCATGGGCAGCGGCGTCGTCTCGCTTGGCTTGGTGATGGCCGGCTTCATCGCCTATGCCGGGCGCTGCCTGAAGCAGCGGCGGCGCTACCTGCTGTGCCTGGTCGTGGCCGGCCTGTCGTGCCTGTTCACCCCGTTCGGCACCGTGCTGGGCGTGTTCACCCTGATCGTGCTGCTGCGGCCGCAGGTGAAAGCCGCCTTCGCCGCCAACGTCCCTACCCGAAGCTGAGCTGCCGATGGCCGTCGCCCCGCCCCCGCTGAACCGGCCACGCGGCTGGACCGACCTGCAGGTCAACAGCCACCTGCATTCGCTGAAGATCCTGTTCTACATCTACGGCGGCCTGCAGCTGGTGCTGGCCGTCCTGCTGCTGCTCGCGGCCGCCGGCGGTTATGTCAGCGAGAGCCACAGCACCGATCCCGAGGCGTCGCCGGCCCTGCTGGCCGCGCTTTTCGTCGGTGCCAGCCTGGTCTTCGCCGCGCTGGGCAGCCTCAGCCTGACCGCAGCCCGCCGCCTGTCCCAGCGCCGCCAGCGCACGCTGTGCATGGTCGCCGCCGGCGCGGCCTGCCTGGGCGGTGCGCTGGGCATCGCGCTGGGCGTCTACGCGCTGGTTGTGCTGCTGCGTGCCGAAGTCGTGGCCAGCTTCAGCGAACCGGGCAGCGCCGTCGTCGCATGACCGCCCGTATCGCCGTACTGGCTTCCGGCCGTGGCAGCAACCTGCAGGCCATCCTCGATGCGATCGCGGCCGGCCGCCTGCCGGCCGAGGTGGTGGGCGTGTTCTCCGACCGCCCCGATGCGGCCGCGCTGCAGCGGGTCGGGCCCGGACAGCGCTGGGCGCACGCGCCGAAGACCTTCAGCGACCGCGCTGCCTACGAACAGGCACTCGGCGATGCCGTCCACGCCGTGGCCCCGGACTGGATCGTCTGCGCGGGCTACATGCGCATCCTCGGTGCCGGCTTCGTGCAGCGCTTCAACGGCCGCCTGGTCAACATCCATCCGTCGCTGCTGCCGCTGCACAAAGGCCTGCACACCCACGCCCGCGCCCTGGATGCCGGCGACGCCGAGCATGGGGCCAGCGTGCACCTGGTGGTGCCGGAGCTGGATGCCGGCACCGTGCTGGCGCAGGCGCGCGTCCCGGTGCTGCCCGGCGATGACGCAACCCGCCTGGCCGATCGCGTGCTGGCGGTCGAGCATCCCCTGCTGATCGCCACCCTGCAGCTGCTGTGCGATGGCCGCCTGGCTGAACGGGAGGGCCGGCCGACACTCGACGGTCACCCCCTGTTTAGCCCATTGGCTCTAGATTCCGCCGGGAACCTGAACCGGTAACGCCCGTGCACACGCCCCGCTGACTGCGGGGCTGGCATCCTGCCACCTCCTGCGGTTCCTGCCTGCCATGAAGAACACGCCCCCGTTGCGCAAATTCCTGCTGCTGCCGTTCGCCGTGCTCGCCTGTGCCGCCTGGGCGCAGACCCCGCCGTCGGCCGAACCGGCGCCCGTGGTGGAGGCACCGGCCGAACCGCCCCTGCCCGCGCTGCCGGCCATGGCCTGGGAACCGCCGCCGCTGCAGCCGTTCAGTGCCACCTACCAGGCCTTCTACAAGGGCAAGGAGGCCGGCGACGCAACCATGCAGGTGACCCACACCGGCGGCAACCAGTGGCGGGTGGACATGCAGGTGGTCGGCCGCCGCGGCTTTGCCAGCGTGCTCGGCCTCAACCTGGAGCAGAGCACCGTGTTCGACGTGCGCAATGGCGTCTACGCGCCGTTGAGCCAGAGCACCGTGCGCAAGGGCCTGTTCCTGGGCAAGAAGGCGGTGGGCACCTACAACTGGGAAACCGGCACCGCGCAGTGGACCGGTGATGTGAAGAAGGACCGCGCCAAACCCATTCCGCTGCAGCCCGGCGACCAGAGCGCGCTGCTGCTGAACCTGTCGCTGATGCGCGATGCCCGCCCCGGCGTGGCCATGCACTACCGCTACGTTGAACTGGGCAAGGTGCGCCAGCACGATTACCAGGCGGCCGCGCAGACCGAGAACGTGGAGGTCGGCGACCTGTCCTACAACGCGCTGAAGGTGTACCGCACCAACGGCGGCAACAACGAAACCATTCTGTGGATCGCCAACGGTGTCCCCACGCCGGTGCGCATCCTGCAACGCGAAGATGGCGAGGACCGTGTCGACCTGCGCCTGATCGAATACCAAGGAGTATGAGCATGACGACCCTGACCCGCCCGCTGACCTGGATCGCCGCTGCCGCACTGTCGGTGGCCAGCCTGCCGGCCATGGCCCTGCAGCCGTTCAAGGCCGATTACCTGGCCAGCTACATGGGCATGCAGGCCAACGGCACCATGACCCTGGCCAGCGAAGGCACCGGCAAGTGGCGCTACAACCTGCAGGTGAAGAACCAGCTGGCCGACCTCAGCCAGAGCACCGTGTTCGAGGAAGTGCGTGGCCAGCTGCGCCCGCTCAGCAGCCAGGACCGCTCGGCGCTGCTGGTGAAGAAGCGCAACGTGCAGGCCAACTACAACTGGACCAGCAACCAGGCCACCTGGACCGGCGACATCAAGCCGGACCGCGCCGGCCCGGTCGCGCTGAAGGCCGGTGACATGGATGCGCTGCTGATCAACCTGGCCATCGCCCGCGACCTGGCCGCCGGCAAGCCGCTGACCTACCGCATGGTCGACGAGGGCCGCATCAAGAACATGACCTACAAGGTCGTGGGCAAGGAAGCGGTGACCGTGGGCGGCAAGAGCTACCAGGCCACCAAGGTGTCGCGCGTGGATGGCGACAAGGAGCAGATCGCCTGGATCGTGCCCGAGTTCCCGGTGCCGACCCGCATCCTGCAGCGCGAAGGCGGCCGCGATGCGCTGGACCTGACCATCAAGGCGCTGAACTGACGCGCGAGCCGGTAGTGCCGGCCGCTGGCCGGCATTCCCGCGATGCTCCGCAAGGTCCATGGGGTTGCCGGCCAGCGGCCGGCACTACCGAAAAAAACGCCCGCTTGCGCGGGCGTTTTCTTATTTCTTCTCTTCCGCTTCGGCCGGCTTGAACTCGGTACGGCAGTCCACCCGGATCTGCTGGCCACTGCTGCGCCAGACGAACGTGCGGCAATGGCGATTGCCTTCCTGGCTGTCGTTCACCGCAACGGCATGGAACGACTGGATGATCTCGTCACGGCTGACCGTGCCATCGCCATTCCAGTCCATGTCCTTCTGCTCGATGCCCTTGGTGATGGCCAGGTTGGCGTACCAGGCATAGCCCAGCCACGCCAGCACGATCAGCACCAGCGCCAGCAGCGCCTTGCGGCGGGGGCTGAAGCGGCCGCGCAGGATCATGGCACGCGCCGGATGGTGGCACCGAGCGAAGACAGCTTCTCTTCGATGTTCTCGTAGCCACGGTCGAGGTGGTAGATGCGGTCGATGGTGGTCTCACCGTCGGCCATCAGGCCGGCCAGGATCAGCGACGCCGATGCGCGCAGGTCGGTGGCCATCACCGGCGCACCGCTCAGGCGCTCGTGGCCGCGGGCAATGGCGGTGTGGCCTTCCACCTGGATGTCCGCGCCGAGGCGCAGCAGTTCGTTGACGTGCATGAAACGGTTCTCGAAGATCGTTTCGTTGATCACGCCCACGCCGTCGGCCACGCAGTTGAGCGCCATGAACTGCGCCTGCATGTCGGTCGGGAACGCCGGGTACGGCGCGGTGGTCAGGTTGACCGCCTTCGGCCGCTTGCCGTGCATGTCCAGGGTGATGCTGTCTTCGGTGGTCTCGATCGTCGCACCGGCCTCGACCAGCTTGGACAGCACCGCGTCCATGGTGTTCGGGCGCGCGCGGTTCACGGTCACCTTACCGCCGGTCATCGCCGCGGCCACCAGGAAGGTGCCGGTCTCGATGCGGTCGGGCAGCACTTCGTGGCGGCCACCGGAGAGGCGCTCGACGCCTTCGATGACCAGGCGGGCGGTGCCCAGGCCCTCGATCTTCGCGCCCAGCGCGATCAGGCAGTGCGCCAGGTCGGTCACTTCCGGTTCCATCGCGGCGTTGTCGAGGATGGTGGTGCCCTCGGCCAGCACGGCCGCCATCAGCACGTTCTCGGTGCCGGTGACGCTGACCATGTCGAAGGTGAAATGGCCACCCTTCAGGCGCTTGGCGGTGGCCTTGATGAAGCCGTTCTCGACCACGATGTCCGCACCCAGCGCCTGCAGGCCCTTGATGTGCTGGTCAACGGGGCGCGAACCGATGGCGCAGCCGCCGGGCAGCGACACTTCGGCCGCGCCGAAGCGGGCCAGCAGCGGGCCCAGCACCAGGATCGAGGCGCGCATGGTCTTGACCAGCTCGTAGGGGGCCACGTGCTGGTTGACCGGGCGCGGGTCGACCACGATCGCGCTGCCGCGCGACAGGGTGCCCTGGTCGATGGTGACCTTGGCGCCCAGTTCGCCCAGCAGCTTCACCGTGGTGACCACGTCGTGCAGGTGCGGCACGTTGGTGATCTCCACCGGCGCATCGGCCAGCAGGGTCGCGCAGAGGATGGGGAGGACGGCGTTCTTCGCGCCGGAGATGCTCACTTCACCGTGCAGCGCAGCGCCGCCGGTCACAACGATCTTGGCCATGTATTGGGAATCTTCTGCGGTTCAGCCGGCTTCGGCCGGGGTCACGGTTTTCAGCGCCAGCGCGTGGATCGCGCCGCCCATCAGGTCGCCCAGGGTGGCATAGACCATCCGGTGGCGGGCCAGCGGCATCTTGCCGGCAAAGGCCTCACAGACCACGGTCGCTTCGAAATGCACGCCATCGTCACCGCGCACGTCGGCGCGGGCGCCCGGCAGGCCGGTTTCGATCAGGTTGCGGATGGTGTCGGCGTCCAACGGGCTTTCCTAATAAAATGAACCCTCATTCTACTTCCGCTGCGTGGCGTCCGCATGGCCGAGTCCTCCCTGCCCCCCCGTTCCGTCGATCCTGCCGCCCTGGTGGCCAGCGGCCGCCGCGTGTTCGAGATCGAGCAGCAGGCGCTGCAGGCCGTCGCCAGCGGGCTGGGCGAGGCATTCCAGCAGGCCTGCCAGGCCATCCTGGGCAGCCGCGGCCGGGTGGTCGCCACCGGCATGGGCAAGTCCGGCCATGTCGCCCGCAAGATCGCCGCCACCCTGGCCTCCACCGGTACCCCGGCCTTCTACGTGCACCCGGGCGAGGCCGGCCACGGCGACCTGGGCATGATCACCGAGGACGACGTGGTGCTGGCGCTGTCCTATTCGGGCGAATCGGACGAGGTGCTGATGCTGCTGCCGGTGCTCAAGCGCCAGGGCAACGTGTTGATTTCCATGACCGGACGGCCACAGTCCAGCCTGGCCAAGGCCGCCGACGTGCACCTGGACGTGAGCGTGCCGGCCGAGGCCTGCCCGCTGGCGCTGGCGCCGACCTCCAGCACCACCGCCTCGCTGGCGATGGGCGATGCGCTGGCCGTCGCCCTGCTCGACGCGCGCGGCTTTACCGCGGACGACTTCGCCCGCTCGCACCCGGCCGGCAGCCTCGGCCGCCGCCTGCTGCTGCATATCACCGACGTGATGCACAGTGGCGAGGATCTGCCCAAGGTCGACGCCGGCGCCAGCCTCAGCCAGGCGCTGGTGGAGATGAGCCGCAAGCGGCTGGGCATGACCGCCGTGGTCGATGCCCAGGGCGTGCTGATCGGCCTGTTCACCGACGGCGACCTGCGCCGTGCGCTGGACACCGAACTGGACGTGCGCACGGCGAAGATCGCCGAGGTGATGACCCGCAACCCGCGCACCATCGGTGCCGACCAGCTGGCGGTGGAAGCCGCCCGGCTGATGGAAACCCACAAGATCAACGGCCTGATCGTGGTCGACGGCGAGGGCCGGGCGGTCGGCGCGCTGAACATTCATGACCTGTTGCGGGCCCGGGTGGTTTAACCGAGAGTCCGTAGACCCCATTCAGACTGTAAACCGCACCCGCCCCGAACGAGCCTGATGCCCTGATGCCCTGGTCCCCCCTGCCCGCCTTCCCCGCCCACCTGCATGCCACCGCGGCCCGTATCCGCCTGGCCTGTTTCGACGTGGACGGCACCCTCACCGACGGTCGGCTGTACTACGACAAGGATGGCAACGAGAGCAAGGCGTACTTCGTGCAGGATGGTCTGGGCCTGAAACTGCTGCAGCAGCACGGTATCCACCCCGTGCTCATCACCGCGCGCAACAGCCAGTCCGCGCTGCGGCGCGGCGCCGACCTGGGCATCGACACCCAGATCGCGGTGGGCGACAAGCTGGCCAGCGTGCAGGCACTGTGTGCCCAGCACGGCATCGGCCTGGACCAGGTGGCGTTCATGGGCGACGACCTGCCCGACCTGGCGCCGCTGGGCGCGGTCGGCCTGGCCGTGGCCCCGGCCAACGCGCACCCGTGGATCGCCGAACGCGTGCATTGGACCACCCGCAGCGACGGCGGCCGTGGCGCCGCCCGCGAACTGTGCGACGTGCTGCTGGCCGCGCAGGGGCATATCGATGCCGTACTGGCGAGGTTCGGCGCATGAATGCTCCGTCGCTGAACTGGCGCACCGTGCTCGGCATCGGCCTGCTGCTGGCGGCCCTTCTGAGCAGCTGGGCCGCCCTGCGCAACCGCGACAAGGGGCCGGAGCAGACCGGCCAGGACGTGGGCGTGGATTACATCCTGCACGACTTCCAGATCGTGGCGCTGGACGAACAGGGCAAGGAATCGACCACCCTGCGCGCACCGCTGCTGGAGCGCCAGCGCGGCGACCAGACCATCAACATCACCACCCCGCTGTTCGAGATGCCCGACAAGGACGGCCAGCACTGGACCCTGCGCGCGCAGACCGGTTGGCTCAGCGCCAAGGGCGACCAGATGAAGCTGCGCGGCGACGTTTCAGGCGACAGCCCGGCCGCCCCCGGCGTGGTGCCCACCACTTTCCGCACCGACCACCTGGACGTGTTCCCGAAGGAAAGCCGCGCCCGTACCGATGCCCGGGTCACCATGACCCGCCCGGGCATGGAACAGTCCGGCGTCGGGTTCGAGGTGGATTCGAAGAACAACACGTATCATTTCCTCAGCCAGTCCAAGGGCCGCTACACGCCCCAACGCTGATTCCGCCGCTGGCCCGCGACGTCGCCATGGCGACTGGCGCGAGGCCGCAGCCCCCACCCGCCGCCCGGCATGACCGGGCAGCCTCACCGGTAGAACGGACCCCGATGAAGATTCCCTTTGCTGCCCTGCTCGCCTTCGGTCTGCTGGTTCCTGCCTTCGCGCAGGCCAAGTCCACCGACCGCAACGAGCCCATGAACATCGATGCCGGCGCACAGGCCGGCAACCTCACCGGTGATGGCAAGACCACCCTCTCGCAGGGCGTGATCATCACCCAGGGCACGCTGGACCTGCGCTCGTCCGAGGCCGAGATCTACATGAAGGACGGCGAAGCCGTGCGTGCCGTGTTCACCGGCAAGCAGGCCAAGATGAAGCAGCAGCTCGATGACGGCACCTGGATGGATGCGGTGGCCGACAAGATCGACTACGACATCAAGACCGAGATCATCACCCTCACCGGCAACTACAAGGTGACCAGCGCGCGCGGTACCAATGCCGGCCAGCGCATGGTCTACAACACCCGTACCGGCGAAATGAATTCCGGTGGCGACGGCAGCCGCGTGCGTACCGTCATTCCGCCCAAGAACAAGACGCCTGCGGCGCAGCCGGCGGCCGGGAGCAAGAAGTAATGCTTGTCGCCAAGGGCCTGCGCAAGAAGTACAAGCAGCGCGAAGTCGTCAAGGACTTCGGGCTGACCCTCGATGCCGGTGAAGTGGTTGGCCTGCTCGGCCCCAACGGCGCCGGCAAGACCACCTGCTTCTACATGATAGTGGGCCTGGTGGAGGCCGATGCCGGCAGCATCGTGCTCGACGGCCAGGACATCACCGGCGACCCGATGTATACGCGCGCCAAGCAGGGCGTGGGCTACCTGCCGCAGGAACCGTCGGTGTTCCGCAAGCTGACCGTGGCCGACAACCTGCGCCTGGTGCTGGAACTGCGCGACGACCTGGATGCGGCCGGCCGCGAGCGCGAACTCAACAGCCTGCTGGACGAACTGCAGCTGGGCCACGTGTCCGAGCAGCTCGGTGCCAGCCTGTCCGGTGGTGAACGCCGCCGCTGCGAGATCGCCCGCGCACTGGCCGCCAAGCCGCGCCTGATCCTGCTGGACGAACCCTTCGCCGGCGTCGATCCGATCTCGGTCGGCGAGATCCAGCGCATCGTCACCCACCTCAAGCAGCGCGGCATCGGTGTGCTCATCACCGACCACAACGTGCGCGAAACCTTGGGAATCTGCGACCGCGCGTATATCCTCGCTGAGGGCACCGTACTGGCCCAGGGCTCGCCGGAAGCGATCCTGGACAACGCCGACGTCCGTCGCGTCTACCTTGGAGACTCCTTCAAGCTGTGACCGCGGCCGCCGGGCCCTTCCCCTCCGTTTCGGCACAGGCATGAAGACTCGGCTGCAGACATCGTTGGGACAGCAGCTGGTGCTGACACCACAGCTGCAGCAGGCGATCAAGCTGCTGCAGATGTCCACCACCGAGCTGGAGCTGGAAATCGCCCAGGCGGTGGAAAGCAATCCCCTGCTGGACTGGGCCGACAGCAACGATGATGGCGCCGGTGCGGGCAGCGATGCCGGCGATGACCACGGCGCCGACAGCGATGCACCGCCGGAGCCCGCGCAGGCCAGCGGCGACGACTGGGCCCCCGCCGAGCAGGACTGGAGCAATCCGGGCAGCAGCGGCAGTTTCGACGACGATGAAGACACCGGCAGCGCCGCCGAGCGCGTGGCCGAGGTCGAGACCCTGGCCGACCACCTGCTGTGGCAGCTGCACCTGTCGCACCTGTCGATGCGCGACCGCAGCATCGGGGCCGCGCTGATCGATGCACTGGAAGAAGACGGTTACCTGCGCGAGCCGCTGGCGACCATCGCCGAGGCCCTGCTGCCGGCCATCCACGCCGGTGAAGACGAGATCCTGACCGTGCTTCACCAGGTGCAGCGCTTCGACCCGGTGGGCGTGGCGGCCCGCTGCCTGGGCGAATGCCTGCAGCTGCAGCTGGACGTGCTGCCCACCGACACCCCCGGCCTGGCCCTGGCCCGGCAGGTCGCCGCCGGACCGCTGGAGCGCCTGCCGCGCAGCGGCGTGGCCGGCCTGGCCCAGGAACTGAAGCAGCCGCTGGCCGAGGTCGAGACCGCCGTCGCGCTGCTGCGCTCGCTCGACCCGCGCCCGGGCACCCAGATCGCGCCGCTGGCGCAGGACACCTACGTGGTGCCGGACGTGGTGGTATGGCGGCAGAACGGCCTCTGGCGCGCCGCGCTGGCCGCCCACGCCGGGCCCAAGGTGATCATCCACCGCGGCTACGAACAGATGATCCGCCGCTGCGGCGAAGCCGACGCCGGTTACCTGCGCGCCCAGCTTCAGGAGGCCCGCTGGCTGCTCAAGGGCCTGCAGGCGCGCGGCGAAACCCTGCTGCGGGTGGTGCGCAGCCTGATCCACCAGCAGGCCGGTTTCCTCGAATTCGGTGAACAGGCGCTGCGCCCGCTGACCCTGCGCGAGATCGCCGCCGAACTGGGCCTGCACGAATCCACCGTGTCGCGGGCGATCGCCCGCAAGCACGTGCGCACGCCGCGCGGCACCCTGCCGCTGCGCGCGTTCTTTGCATCGGGCATCGACACCGAAGGCGGTGGCGAAGCATCCAGTACCGCCATCCAGGCGATGATCCGCCGCCTGATCGATGACGAAAACCCACGCAAGCCGCTTTCTGACGCCAAGCTGGCTGACCTGCTCAAAACGTCGGGAATCCCAGTAGCGCGGCGCACCGTGGCGAAGTATCGTGAGGCCATGAACATCTCCGCCTCGCACGAAAGGGTCAGAATCGCTTGACGCGCCGCCGCGCCCGGCGGAGAGGTTCATTGGCACATCCGAACACAGGAGAAACCCGATGCGCATCGAAACGTTTGGCAAAGATGTCGAAGTCACCCCGGCCCTGCAGTCGTATGTTGAAGAAAAGCTGGCCCGGGTCGGAAAGCACTTCGACCAGCACTGCGAAGCGCGGGTAACCCTCAAGCTGCAGAAGACCGAACACCACGTCGACGCCAGCCTCAATATTCCCGGCCAGACCCTGCATGCCGAAGCCGGCGGCCAGACCATGTATGCCGCCATCGACGTGCTGGCGGACAAGCTCGACCGCCTGGTGATCAAGCACAAGGAGAAAAAACAGCAGCACGCACCACTGCCGGTGGGCGACAATGGCGGCTGATCGCCACCGTTCCCCGCAGACATGCCCCTGACTGACCTCCTGGCGGCCGTGCAGACCCAGCTCTGCACGGCCACCGACCGCGACAGCGTCCTGCAGGCCGCCGCCGGGTTGCTGGCCTGCCGCCAGGCCAACGCCGAACAGATCTACCTCAACCTGTGCCAGCGCGAAGCCCTGGGCAGCACGGCGATCGGTTGCGGCATCGCCATTCCCCATGGCCGGGCCCCTGCCCTGGACCGTCCCCGCGGCGCCCTGCTGCGGTTGCAGGCCCCGGTCGATTTCGGCGGCGATGAACCGGTGGACCTGGTGTTCGCCATGGCCGTCCCCGCCCACTACACCCACCAGCACCTGATGCTGCTGTCGGAACTGGCCGAGCTGTTCTCGACGCCCTCGATCCGCGACGCCCTGCGCGCGGCGGGCGATGCGCGGGCACTGCGCGAGGCCCTGGACCTTCCCCCATCGGCGAGCGCCGCATGAATACCAGCATCACCGCACGCGAACTGTTCGACCAGCAGCGCGAGCGGCTGGGGCTGCGCTGGGCCGCCGGCAAGGCCGGTGAGAAACGCGAGCTGGAAGCCGGCAATACGGTCTCCCGCCGCCCCTCGCTGGCCGGCTACCTCAACGCGATCTACCCCAACAAGGTGCAGATCCTCGGGACCGAGGAGCTGTCCTGGCTGGACGCGCTGGAACCACGCCAGCGCTGGGAAACGATCGAGAAGATCATGCAGTCGCACCCGCTGGCGCTGGTGCTGACCCGCAACCAGGCCTGCCCGGAAGACCTGCGCGCGGCCGCCGATGAATCCGGCACGCCGCTGTGGCTGTCGCCCAAGCGCGGCCACGAACTGCTCAACCACCTGTCCTACCACCTGGCGCGCACGCTGGCGCCGCGGGTGATCCTGCATGGCGTGTTCATGGAGATCTACTCCATCGGCGTGCTCATCACCGGCGAGGCCGGCTCGGGCAAGAGCGAGCTGGCGCTGGAACTGCTCAGCCGCGGCCACCGCCTGGTGGCCGACGACGCCCCCGAATTCACCCAGATCGCCCCCGACGTGCTCGACGGCACCTGCCCCGAACTGCTGCAGGACCTGCTGGAAGTGCGCGGCCTGGGCGTGCTGAACGTGCGCGAGATGTTTGGTGATACGGCGGTAAAGAAGAACAAGTACCTTCGGCTGATCGTCCACCTGACCAAGCCGATGACCGAACCCACCCCGCACGGTTACGAGCGCCTGACCGGCGATTCGGGCACCCGCCACGTGCTGGACCTGGACGTGCCGCTGATCACCCTGCCGGTGATGCCCGGCCGCAACCTGGCGGTCCTGACCGAGGCGGCCACCCGGCTGCACATTCTGCGTACCAAGGGTATCGACCCGGCGGCGATGTTCATCGCCCGCCACAGCAACCTGCTGGAACGACGAACACCCTGAGCCCCACCACCAAGAGCCTGTCCATGAGTACCGTCACCCCCACCGCCCCGACCCTGATCATCGTCAGCGGCCTGTCCGGCTCGGGTAAATCCGTCGCCCTGAAGACCTTCGAGGATCAGGACTACTACTGTTCGGACAACCTGCCGATCCAGCTGCTGCCCGATTTCGTGCGCAGCGTGCTGGAAAACCATGACGGTGGCGCGCCGCGCCGGCTGGCGGTGGGCATCGACGTACGCGGCCAGGCCGACCTGAGCCAGCTGTCCAACTGGCGCAAGCTGGCCACCGATGCCGGCGTGGAAGCGAAGGTGCTGTACTTCGAGGCGAGCGACGAGACGATGCTCAAGCGCTATGCCGACACCCGTCGCCGGCATCCGCTGAGCCAGCTGGGCCTGTCCCTGCCCGAAGCGATCGCCCGCGAGCGCGAGCTGATCGCACCGCTGCGCCGCGAGGCCGACGTGGTCATCGATACCAGCGCGTTGAACGTCCACCAGCTGCGCCGGCGCATCATCACCGAGTTCGCGATGGGGCACGCCACGCGCCTGTCGCTGCTGTTCGAATCGTTTGCCTACAAGCGCGGCGTGCCGGCCGAGGCCGACTTCGTGTTCGATGCACGCGTGCTGCCCAACCCGCACTGGGACCCGGACCTGCGCGCGCTGAGCGGCCGCGAGCCGGGCGTGCGCGATTACCTGGAAGCGCAGCCGGACGTGCAGCGCTACCTGGGCCAGCTGATGGATTTCCTCGACACCTGGCTGCCCAAGCTGGGCGATGGCACCCGCAGCTACGTGACCGTGGCCTTCGGCTGCACCGGCGGCAAGCACCGCTCGGTGTACCTGGCCGAGCGCATGGCGCGGCATGCCCGCGAGATGGGCTGGGATGACGTGGCCACGTACCACCGCGAACAGGATTGAGGGCAGCCGGGCTGCGCCCGCCTCTGACAGATTCCGTGTGCTGTTGGTAGGTGTCGACCTTGGTCGACACGATGGGGTCGGATCCCTTTTTCAACGAAAAACGGATCCGGACCCGGCAACGCTGAATACGGGACACAGTGCCCCTCTCCTGCTGCTATCGCCGATTCACCTTGACCTGTTAACGTGCAGTAATGACCTGTGGCATTCTCCTCGTAACACATCCTGGGGTCGGGACCGCCCTGCTTGACGTGGCGACCCGGCTCCTGCGGCAATTGCCGTTGAAAACCGAAGCTTTCGAAGTACCGTTCGACGCAGACCTGGATGCTCTTCTCCCGCTCGCCTCGGCTGCCTTGCGCCGGGTCGACGGTGGGGATGGCGTGCTGATCCTGACCGACCTGTACGGCGCCAGCCCCGCCAACCTTGCCGGGCAGTTGGCCCGGTTGGGGACCCCGGTTCGCCGGGTGTCGGCGCTGAGTCTGCCGATGTTGCTGCGGGTGATGAATTATCCGGAACAGGGACTGGATCAACTGCCCGCCACAGCCGCGGCGGGCACCCGTAATGGAGCGATAGTCGACGATGCTTGAACGAGAACTCACCGTGAGCAACCGCCTGGGCCTGCACGCCCGGGCCACCGCCAAGCTGGTGCAGACGCTGGCCCCATTCCGCTGCAACGTGACCATGGCCGCCAAGGGCCGTGAGATCAACGCCAAGAGCATCATGGGCGTGATGCTGCTGGCCGCCGCCCAGGGTACGCCGGTCACCATCCGCATCAACGGCGAGGATGAAGCGGCGGCGATGGACGCGGTGGTCGACCTGTTCGAGCGCCGCTTCGACGAGGACAGCTGAGCGTGCCACGCGCACGCGCCGGCCAACCTGCCACCGGCCAACGGCCGGTACAGCTGCTGGCCGGCCACGGCGCTGCACGCGGTTCGGCGATGGGACGCGCGCGGGTGCGCCTGCCGCACGCCCTGGAGGTGGCCGTACAACGCGTCGCGCCACAGCAGGTGGAGGCCGAACTGGTCCGCCTGCATCGCGCGGTGGATGCCGCCCGCGTGGAAATGCACGAACTGCGCCAGCGCCTGCACGGCGCACTGAGCCAGGACGTCGGCGAGTTCCTCGACCTGCATGCCCTGCTGCTGGACGACCCCGAGCTGCTGCACGGCCTGGACGAACTGATACGCAGTGGTCCGTACAGTGCCGGCTATGCGCTGCGCCTGCAGCGTGACCGCCTGGCCAAGGTCTTCGATGGCATGGACGATGCCTACCTGAAGAGCCGCATGGATGACCTGGACCATGTGATCGGCCGCATCCACGCCTTCCTGCAGCCGGAGCGCCCGCCCGTGGTGAAGGGCCTGGCCGGCGAGATCCTGGTCTGCGACAACATCGCCCCGTCCGAACTGGCCCAGTTGCAGTCGCAGGGCGTGGTCGGCATCGTCACCGCCGCCGGCAGCGCGCTGTCGCACAGCGCGATCCTCGCCCGCAGCCTGCACCTGCCGCTCATCGTCAACGTACAGCAGGTGCTCAGCCGCATCGTCGACGGCGACGTGCTCATCATCGATGGCGCCGACGGCAGCATCACGGTCAACCCGCAGGCCGACAACCTGCGCGACTACCGCGTGCGCCTGAAGGAACACGCGCGCGAGCAGCGTGAGCTCGGCCGCCTGCGCAGCAAGCCCAGCCGTACCCGCGACCAGGTCGACATCGCCCTGCTGGCCAATGCCGAATCGCTGGAAGACGTGACCCAGGCGCATGCGCTGGGCGCACAGGGGCTGGGCCTGTACCGCACCGAATTCCTGTTCCTGCAGCGCAACGAGCTGCCGGACGAAGAAGAACAGTTCCAGACCTACCGCGATGCCGCCCTGGGCATGAGCGGGCGACCGGTGACCATCCGCACCCTCGACCTGGGCGCGGACAAGGCCGACCGCACCGGCCTGACCCTGAGCAACGAGGAAAACCCGGCGCTGGGCCTGCGTGGCGTGCGCCTGTCGCTGGCGCGGCCGAAGGTGTCCGACACCCAGCTGCGCGCGATCCTGCGCGCCTCGGCCTACGGCAAGCTGCGCGTACTGATCCCCATGGTCAGCACCCGCGAGGAACTGCTGGCCGTGCGCCGGCGGATGCTCAAGCTGACCGAGCAGCTGCGCGGCGAAGGCCACGTGGTGGCCGAGCACGTGCCGCTGGGCGCGATGATCGAAGTGCCGGCCGCCGCACTGGCGCTGGAGAGTTTCATCGACCTGGTCGACTTCCTGTCGATCGGCACCAATGACCTGGTGCAGTACCTGCTGGCCGCCGACCGCAACAACGAGGCGCTGGGCGAGCTGTATTCGCCGCTGCACCCGGCGGTGCTTCGCCTGTTGCAGATGGTCATCGATACCGGCGCACGCCATCGCATCCCGGTGGCAGTGTGTGGCGAGATGGCCGGCGACGCGCGCATGACCCCGCTGCTGCTGGCGCTGGGCTTGACCGAGTTCAGCCTGCACCCGGGCACGTTGCTGGAAGTGCGCCGCGCGATCCGCGATGCCGACCTGGCCACCCTGCGCGCACGCGCGCCAAAGCTGCTGGCCGCGCGCGACCGGCGGGGTATCGAACGCTGGTTGGCACTGGTGGCCGAGACACCCTGACTGCCGCGCTCCGCGCTCGCCGGGCACGGCCCGGCGCTACCAACACAACGTGTCCCCATGAAAACCGCACCTCTTGCAGCGCTCCTGGTCCTTGCGGCATTCCCCTCATGGGGAAAAGATTGCCCGGCGGAGACTACGGATACGCCAGCCCATCGGCTCACATCTGGCCTTCAACGGGAGCATCCGGTCATCATCGCTGGCTGCTACCGCGGCACCCGGCACGGACTCTCCCTGCATGACTGCAGCAGCGGTTTTGGATCGGGTGTCTGGCTGGAGCTTGCAGATGGCTTGGACAAGGATCCGTACGTGGATTCATTTATGACCACTGCTTTCAGGATGCAGGCCCGGAAGGGACTGCCTCCATTGCATGTTCGAGTCAGCGGACAGCTCGAACGGAGTGACGCCTACGTGCCCGGCGGGGTGGTATTCCGTGCGACCGCGCTGCATTGCTTCGAGTCGCCCCCCGACATAAGAGCCGGCAAACACCTCCGTTGAAGTCCATGAGATTGCCGGCCAGCGGCCGGCACTACCAGCACCCGGCGGCTATGCGTTGAAACATCCGCTTGCGATAATGACGCGCTGAACACCCCTGTTGCCGCATCCTTGCCGGGATCGCGGCTTTTCTCTTCCCGCGGGAGCTGTGATGGCTGAAGCCGTACGCCACGACAAGACTGCACGCCAGCTGCGGATGCTGTCCGATGCACTGGACAGCGGCCGGCTGGGGCCAGTACGTCGGCTCGTCAACACGCTGGCGCCGGCCGAGATCGGCAACCTGCTCGAATCGCTGCCCCCGGGCAAGCGCGAAGTGGTGTGGGGGCTGGTCGATCCCGAGGACGATGGCGAGGTGCTGGTCCACGTCGGCGAGGAAGTGCGCGAGAGCCTGCTCGCGGACATGGACCCGGACGAAATCATCGCCGCGGTCGAAGACCTGGACATCGATGACCTGGCCGACCTGGTCGAGGACCTGCCCGATACGGTCATCGACGAGGTCCTCAAGTCGATGGACCGCGAGAACCGCGAGCGCCTGGAACAGGTGCTGTCGTATCCCGAGGACAGCGCCGGCCGACTGATGAACCCGGACGTGGTGACCGTGCGCGCCGACGTCAACGTCGACGTGGTGCTGCGCTACCTGCGCCTGCGCGGCGAACTGCCCGACCACACCGATCACCTGTTCGTGGTCAGCCGCCGCCACCAGTACCTGGGCCGCGTGTCGCTGGCCGCGCTGGTCACCCACGAAGACACCACGCCGATCAACCGCCTGATCGACGACGAACAGCCGGCCATCGACGTCGGCGAGAGCGACCAGGAAGTCGCCCGGCAGTTCTCCGACCATGACTGGGTGTCCGCGCCGGTGGTGGACGACAACAACATCCTGCTCGGCCGCATCACCATCGATGACGTGGTGGACATCATCCGTTCGCAGGCCGAGCACCAGGCACTGGGCGCGGCCGGCCTGGACGAGGAAGAGGATCTGTTCTCGCCGATCAAGCGTGCCGTGCGCGGCCGCGTGGTCTGGCTGGGCATCAACCTGTGCACGGCGTTCCTCGCCGCCAGCGTGATCGGCCAGTTCGAACTGACCCTGCAGAAAGTGGTGGCGCTGGCAGTGCTGATGCCGATCGTCGCCGGCGTCGGCGGCAACGCGGCGGTGCAGGTGCTGACCCTGATGGTGCGTGGCATCGCGCTGGGCCAGGTGGGCCAGAGCAATGCGCGCATCCTGCTGTGGAAGGAAGCGCGCGTGGCGCTGATCAACGGCACGCTGATCGGCCTGCTGGTCGGCCTGATTGCGTTCCTGTGGTTCCACAGCCTGCTGCTGTCGCTGGTGATCACCCTGGCGCTGATCATCAACTTCCTGGCCGCCGCACTGGCCGGCGTGCTGTTGCCGCTGCTGCTCAAGCGCATGAACGTGGACCCGGCCGTGGCCGGCACCGTGGTGGTGACTGCGGTGACCGACGTGATGGGCTTCTTCAGCTTCCTCGGCCTGGCCACCCTCATCCTGCTGCACTGATTCCCCGCACGGGGTCGAATCCCTGCACAGCAGGGCTCTGACCCCAGCTGCATGACCTTCCGGACGCCACCATGGCCACCACGATTGAAAACTACTTCCAGCCTGGCTGGCGCGACCAGATGCACACCTGTGCCGCCTGCGAATGGAAAGGCAACTCGCGCGCGATGGTGATGGAGCTGGACGAGGACGCCACCGAGTACGACTGCCCGGTGTGCGAAAACCCGCTGCTGGTGGTGCTGCACCCGGACATGGCACAGGTGCAGGCGGCGGCGGCCGAAGGCAACGCCGAGGCGCAGGAACAGCTGGACATCATCGCCAGTTTCCCGCCCCCGCAGTGACGCGCTGCACGATGCCCGGCGCACGCCGAGCGACTACCATGAAAACGCTTCCAACCCTTGGGGAAACGTCATGGTCCGTCCGTTGCTGCGCTGGCTGCCGCTGCTGTCCCTGCTGATGCTTGCCGCCTGCGCCAGCACGCCCGACAGCGCGCGCGGCCACTTCGAATCCCGTGCGGTGAAGGTGGACGGGCAGACCGCCTACTACCAGGTCTTCATTCCGGCGGTGGCGGCACGCACGCCCGGCTCGCTGCCGGTGGTGCTGTTCCTGCACGGTTCGGGTGAGCGTGGTAGCGACGGCATCAAGCAGACCCATGCCGGCCTGGGCCCCTACCTGCGCGAGCATGCGACCGACTTCCCGGCGCTGGCGGTGTTCCCGCAGGTGCCCGGCGAAGAGGAATGGAGCGGCCACAACAACCGCGTGGCACTGGCTGCGCTGGATGCGGCGATCGCCGAGTTCGGTGCCGACCCGGCGCGGCAGTACCTGACCGGCATGTCGATGGGCGGCTACGGCAGCTGGAACATCGCCCTGGACGAACCGCAGCGCTTCGCCGCGATCGTGCCGGTATGCGGCGCCGTGCTGGCCCCGCGCGCCGTGCGCCCCACCCTGTTCGTCGAACAGGTGGCGCACGAAGCTGATCCTTACGCAGCCATTGCCCAGCGCCTGCGGCAGACGCCCATCTGGATCTTCCACGGCGCGCAGGATGACGTGGTGCCCCCGGCCGATGACCGCCGCCTGCATGCCGCTTTCGAGGCCGCCGGCGCGGGCGACGTGCGCTACACCGAGTACCCCGACGGCAACCACAACGCCTGGGACGCAACCTACGCCGACCCGGCGATGTGGGCGTGGCTGTTCGCGCAGAAGCGCTGAACCCCAGACTCTGCTGGGAACCGCCTGTTGGTGGGCTGTTGGTGGGCTTCTGGTGGTGGGTGCCGACCGTTGGTCGGCACTGCTCGGCTTCGGTAGGTGCCGACCGTTGGTCGGCACTGCCCTTACCTGCATCAAGGCAATTACCCGATAGCAACAAAGAGTCGGCGCGCACACGCTGGTGTTCATGAACCGTGCACGCCTGCGCCTTGGTCGCCATTCCCGCATCGGGCAGTCCTACCTCCTGACTACCGTAACGCATGGGCGTCATCGCTACTTCGATGATCCCAATGCGGCGCAGTTGGTGATGGATGTTCTCCATCGGATCGACACTGAGGGCCTCACGCACTCACTTGCCTACGTGGTCATGCCGGACCACATCCATTGGCTCGTGGAGCTTCGTGCGTTCTCGCTGGACTACCTCATGCAGCGATTCAAATCGAGCAGCGCATTGCAGGTCAATCGCATGCTCGGCCTATCAGGACGTTTCTGGCAATCGAGCTATCACGATCATGCGATCCGCTCGGATGAATCGCTGTTTCGTCATGCCATGTACGTGGTAGCAAATCCGATCAGAGCAGGATTGACCACGCAGCTTGGCGAGTATCCCCACGCGTGGTGTCGATGGGAGATGGCCGGGTAATTACAGGCAATGGGGCATTCTGGATCGACGAGATAGTGCCGACCAACGGTCGGCACCCACCGGGCAGTTCAGTGCCAACCAACGGTTGGCACCCACCGGGGCAGTTCAGTGCCAACCAACGGTTGGCACCCACCGGGGCAGTTCAGTGCCGACCAACAGTTGGCACCCACCGGGGCAGTTCAGTGCCAACCAACGGTTGGCACCCACCGGGGCAGTTCAGTGCCGATCAACAGTTGGCGCCCACCCAGACAGGTCCCTGCCAACCAACGGTCGGCACCCACCGGGGCAGTTCAGTGCCGACCAACGGTCGGCACCCACCAGACACCCACCCAGCAGATCAGCCCAGCAGGGTTTCCAGCACGGCCATGCGCACGGCGACGCCGTTGGCGACCTGGCGCAGCACCCACGACTGCGGGCCGTCGGCCACGTCGTCGGTCACTTCCACGCCACGATTGATCGGGCCCGGGTGCAGCACCGCTGCATCCTTGCCGGCACGGGACAGGCGTTCGGCGTTCAGGCCGTACTGGGCGTGGTACTGCTCCAGCGACGGCACCAGGCCTTCTTCCATGCGCTCGCGCTGCAGGCGCAGCATCATCAGCGCGTCCACGCCTTCCAGCATCGCGTCGAAATCATCGCCGACCACGCAGCCCTTCAGGGTCTCGTCGTCGGGCAGCAGCGACTGCGGGCCGCACACGCGGATCTCGCCCACGCCCAGCGTGCGCAGTGCATGCAGGTCGGTGCGGGCCACGCGCGAGTGCTTCACGTCGCCGACGATCACGACCTTCAGCTTCGAGAAATCCGAGCCCTTGGCCTGGCGCAGGGTCAGCATGTCCAGCAGGCCCTGGGTCGGGTGCGAGCTGCGGCCGTCGCCGGCGTTGACCAGGGCGGTGCCCTCGCCTGCCGCTGCGGCCAGCGCGGCGACCGCGCCGTCATCGGGGTGGCGCACGACGAAGCCGCGCACGCCCATCGCTTCCAGGTTCTTCAGCGTGTCGCAGGCGGTCTCGCCCTTGCGCGTCGACGATGTGGAGGCATCGAAGTTCAGCACGTCCGCGCCCAGGCGCTGGGCGGCCAGCTGGAACGAGCTGCGGGTGCGGGTGGAGGGTTCGAAGAACAGCGTGCACACCGCCGAACCGGCCAGCACCTGGCGCTTGTTGCCGACGCGGCCGACGGCGGCATCGCGGATCTGCCCCGCCCGGTCGAGCAGCTGCAGCAGGGTTTCGCGCGGCAGGCCCTCAAGGGTCAGCAGGTGGCGCAGGCGTCCGGAAGCATCAAGTTGCTGGGCAGTCATGGCGGGAGTCGTGCAGTCAGGGAATGGGGGTGGCGTCGTCGGGGGACGACAGCCAGCGGTCGATGATCACCGCCGCGGCCACGGCGTCGAGGGCGGCCGCATCACGGCGGCGCTTGCGCCCTTCGGCGCGCTCGACGGCGAAGCGGCGGGCGGCCTCGACCGAGCTGGAACGCTCGTCGATCATCGCCACCGGCAGCTTGAAGCGTTCCCGCAGCTGGCGGGCGAAGCCCTGCGCGCGCTTGCGGTTGGGCTGGTCCTGGCCATCCAGGGTGAGCGGATCGCCCACCACCAGGCCGTCGGGCTTCCATTCCTTCAGCAGGCGCTCGATCGCGGTCCAGTCCGGGCCGTTGCCATGCACATCGACCACGGCCACCGCGCGCGCATGCGCCGCAAAAGCACTGCCGATGGCCACGCCGATACGGCGCGAGCCGACATCGAACCCCAGCACGGTGCCATCACGGCGGATGGCCGGCGCGGCAGGAACTGGAGCGGAGGCGGCCGGCTCAGACATGGCCGCTGTAATCGGTCAGCCGGAACAGGTCCACGCCGATGCGCGAGGCCGCACCCTGCCAGCGCTGCTCCAGTGGCAGCTGGAACACCAGTTCGGCATCGGCCGGCACGGTCAGCCAGCTGTTCTCGGACAGCTCGCTTTCCAGCTGCCCGGCGCCCCAGCCGGCACAGCCCAGGGTGACCACGGCATTGGCCGGGCCTTCACCGCGGGCCATGGCCTCGAGGATGTCGCGCGAGGTGGTCAGGTACAGGCCCTCGCCCACGCGCAGGCTGGAATCCCAGTCGCGCGCGTCGTCGTGGATGACGAAGCCGCGCTCGGGATGCACCGGGCCGCCGTTGAGCACCGTGCGCGCCTGGAGCTCGCCATCACCGGTGGTGATGTCCATCTGCGAAAGCACTTCGCCCAGCGTGTACTCGGAGGGCTGGTTGACCAGCACGCCCATCGCCCCGTTCTCGTCGTGCTGGCAGATCAGCGCGACGCTGCGGGCAAAGGTGGCGTCGATCAGCGACGGCAGCGCGACGAGCAGGTGATCGGCAAGGGAGGTAGGCGTTACAGGCATGGCGCCATTCTAGCCGGTGGGCGCCTCCGGCGCCTGCACGCCGCGCATAATGGGGCGCCCGCCCGCCAGGAGAACACCTTGTCCGGATACTGCCGCATCGCCCCGGGCCACCCGGTGCATGAGTTCTACCATGCCAATGAATACGGCTTCCCGCAGCGTGACGAGCGCGAGCTGTTCGAGCGGCTGGTGCTGGAAATCAACCAGGCCGGGCTGAGCTGGGAAACCATCCTGAAGAAGCGCGAGGGTTTCCGCGCGGCCTACGATGGCTTCGACGTGGACCGCGTGGCGGCCTATGCCGAGCAGGACATCGAGCGCCTGCTGTCCGACGCCGGCATCATCCGCAACCGGCTGAAGGTGCTGGCCGCGATCCACAACGCGCAGGTGATCCAGCAGCTGCGGGCCAGCCACGGCAGCTTCGCCGCGTGGCTGGACGCGCACCACCCGCGCAGCAAGGCCGACTGGGTGAAGCTGTTCAAGAAGACGTTCCGCTTCACCGGCGGCGAGATCACCGGCGAGTTCCTGATGAGCCTGGGCTACCTGCCCGGCGCGCATGCCGAGGACTGCCCGGTGCATGCGCAGCTGTTGAAACTGGCGCCGCCGTGGGTGCGGACGGCTGGCCGCTGACGCACATCCGCCGGGCATGGCCCGGCGCTGCCACGTGGTGGTTCCGGTAGCGCCGGGCCATGCCCGGCGAACGCGGCGTAGGGGTTTACACGCCCATGTAGCGGCCGGGGCGGTGGTTGAACATCAGCACCAGGCTGAGCACCACCGCGCCGATCGCCGAGTACATCACCTTCGACGGTGACAGCACGAAGAACGCGGCCACCATCAGGCAGGCATCGAAGGACATCTGCACCTTGCCGGCACTCCAGCCACGGGTGCGCTGCAGGTACACCGCCAGGATGCCGATGCCGCCCAGGCTGGCGCGGTGGCGGATGAAGAACAGGATGCCCAGGCCGGACAGGGCGCCGCCGACCAGCGCCGAGTACAGCGGTGCGATATGCGAGAAATCGGCCCAGCGCGGCAGGATGTCGGTCAGCACGCCGCAGGCGGTGACCGCCGCGAAGGTCTTGAGGGTGAACTCCCAGCCCATGCGGCGTACGGCCACCCAGTAGAACGGCAGGTTGACCAGCACGAACACCAGGCCGAAGTTCCAGCCCATGGCGTAGTGCAGCAGGAAGGCCGCGCCGGCCATGCCGCCGATCATCAGCCCGCCCTTGGCGAAGATGGCCAGGCCCAGCGAGGCCACCAGCATGGCCAGGACCATGCCCTGCACATCCTCGGCGACCGAGTGGCGCAGCGCTTTTTCGTCGGCGGGGGTGCCGGCGCTGTCCGGGGGCGGGGTGAGCGGACCTGCGGTGACGAGGTGGCCGTCAGCGTCGTCGCACGGCGCCGGGCCATGGGATTGGAAGGACATTCGGGTGGGGACCGCAGGTGGGGAGCGGTATTAGACACGATCCGGGTGACAGTTGCAGATGAAATCGTTCAGTTGAGTGGCCAGCGAACGGCGCCGCCCCTCGTGGCTGGGCGGGTTGGTAGCAACAGCCGCGCTTGGCCGGGCGGGGTGGGGGCGCGGGGGACGCCGTGAACCCGTCCTTGAAGTGACCCCCGGGAGTTGGACACCTGATCCGACCCCGAGGGTTACATGAATAGATATGAGGTTTGTTTCAAATT
>NZ_JBYSZR010000032.1:18695-56228 GCF_058787375.1 Stenotrophomonas sp. FW305-3-2-15-E-LB1 | reverse complement strand
TGCTTGACGGTCCCTCCACCCTGGCTCCTACATACCTCGTGGGAGCCGGGAGGAACATACAAGCTTGCTCGACTGCTCTTCGCGGATGAGCCAGTCGAGCAAGCTCGACTCTACGAACAGATTGGGCAGTAGCCTCGGTCAAGACGGCGTGCCGATCGCCTCCTACACTGCGCGGCCAGTTCCCTCCCCCGAAGCAACTGACATGCGCAACAACCCGATGGCCCTGGGCATCGCCAATGGCGTTGCCGCTGGCGCGCTGTGGGGCGTGGTCTTCCTCGCCCCCGCCGTGCTGCATTCCTTCAACGCGCTGCAGCTGTCCGCCGGCCGCTACCTGGTCTACGGACTGATCGCGGTGATCCTGCTGCTGCCGCGCTGGAAGCGGTTGGCGCCGCAACTGGGGCGCGCCGAATGGATCGGCCTGCTCTGGCTCAGCCTGGCCGGCAACCTGGTCTACTTCCTGCTGCTGGCCACGGCCGTGCAGTGGGCCGGTGGCGCGGCGGCCTCGCTCATCGTCGGCCTGATTCCGGTGGTGGTGACCCTGGTGGGCGTGCGCGAAAAGGGCGCCGTGCCGCTCAAGCAATTGCTGCCCGCATTGGGGTTGTGCGTGCTGGGCGTGGCCCTGGTGGGCTGGGAGTCGCTGATGTCCGAGCATCTGGCCACGCCCTGGCGGCAGCGCCTGATCGGCCTGCTGTGCGCCTTCGGTGCGCTGTTCTCCTGGGCGTTGTACTCGGTCGGCAACAGCCGCTGGCTGGCCCGCCGCGCCGATCTGTCCAGCCATGACTGGTCGCTGCTGACCGGCGTCACCACCGGTGGCCTGTCGCTGCTGCTGGTGCCGATGGCGTTCATCGGCCAGACCGCGGGCCACACGCCTGCGCAGTGGACCCTGTTCTGGGTAATCAGTGCCGGTGTCGCGGTCATCGCTTCGATCATCGGCAACGCGTTCTGGAACCGCGCCAGCCGCCTGCTGCCGCTGACCCTGACCGGGCAGATGATCGTGTTCGAAACCCTGTTCGCGCTGCTCTATGCCTTTGCGTGGCAGTGGCGGTGGCCGAGCCTGCTGGAAGCGCTGGCGATCGTGTTCCTGGTTGCCGGTGTCCTGCTGTGCGCGCACGCCCACCGCGCACCACGTGCAATCGCCGAACATGCCGGCTGATTGCCAGCGTCAAGCGCTCTGATGCACGCTTTGTCTCATTTGCAACCAAATGGCTGCACGTTGGGCGATGATCGAAACAAACGATTTTTGCATCGCAGCACTTGACAGGCCCCCGGGGCACGGTGTTTTCTGTGCGCCATGGTCTTCGATGCCGCCCTCGCCAGCCTGATTGCCCCCGCCACCGCGGGCGGTTCGACTGCGCAGGTCACCATCACCACCATTATTACCACCACCGCCACCACTGCCCTGGTGCGGCCCGTCGTCTTCGTGTAACTCCCGAAAACAACGGCCCCGCACCATCCAGGTGACGGGGAGACCCAACACCTGCATGCGACGGGGCCTCCTACCGAGGTCTGCATGTCTTCCCACGCCCCCGCCCATCCCGCTGCCCCGGCCGAACTGGCCGCACCGTCCACTGTCGTGCACAAGTTCGGTGGCACCTCGGTGGCCAGCGCCGAACGCTACCGCCATGTGGCCGGCCTGCTGCTGGCGCGGGCCGAGCCGCTGCAGGTCACCGTCGTTTCGGCGATGAAGGGTGTCACCGATGCGCTGATCGAGCTGGCCCAGCTGGCGGCGCGTGGTGACGCCGGCTGGCGCGAAGCCTGGCATGCGCTGCGCGCGCGCCACCGTGGTGCCGCCGTGGCCCTGCTCGGCGAGCAGGTGGGCGAGACGGTTGAATGGATCGACGTGCGGTTCGACCAGCTGGCCGAAGTGCTGGGTGCGCTGGCGGTGATCGGCGAACTGCCGCGCGAGGTGCTGGACCGCGTGCAGGGGCTGGGCGAAGTGTTTTCCGCGCAGTTGCTGGGCATGCACCTGCAGGCGCTCGGCGAGGACTGTGCAGTGCTGGACGCGCGCGATGTGCTGGTGGTCGGGCACGGCGAGCTGGGCGTGGACGTGGACTGGGAGGCCAGTGCCGGCCGCCTGGCGAAATGGCGCCTGCAGCACCCGCAGTCGCGCGTGGTCGCCACCGGCTTCGTCGCCCGTGACCGCGAGAATCGCATCACCACGCTGGGCCGCAATGGCAGCGACTACTCCGGCGCGATCTTCGCCGCGCTGTTCAACGCCGATGAGCTGCATATCTGGACCGACGTCGACGGCGTCCTCTCGGCCGACCCGCGGCTGGTACCCGAGGCGGTCCAGCTGGAGGCGCTGAGCTACGACGAGGCCTGCGAGCTGGCCTACTTCGGGGCCAAGGTCGTGCACCCGCAGACGATGTCGCCCGCCATCCGCCTCGGCCTGCCGATCTTCATCCGCAACACCTTCCACCCGGCGCACCCGGGCACGCGCATCAGTGCCCAGCGCTCGCCGCGCGGGCCGGTGAAGGGCCTGACCCTGAGCCCGGATCTGGCCCTGCTGAATCTGGAAGGCACCGGCCTGATGGGCGTGCCCGGCACGGCCGAGCGGGTGTTCTCGGCACTGCGCCAGGCGCAGGTGTCGGTGGTGATGATCTCGCAGGGTTCGTCCGAACATTCGATCTGCTGCGTGGTGCGGGCCGGTGAAGCTGCGCGTGGCCGTGAGGCGCTGCTGCAGGCCTTTGCCCACGAACTGGCGGTGGGCCAGGTGCAGCGCGTGCAGGTCGGCGAGGGCGTCAGCGTGCTGGCTGCCGTCGGTGATGGCATGGCCGGTCAGCCCGGCGTGGCCGCGCGCCTGTTCGAGGCCCTCGGCCGTGCCCAGGTGAACATCCTGGCGATCGCCCAAGGCTCGTCCGAGCGCAACATCTCGGTGGCCGTGGCCAGTGTCGATGCAACGCGTGCCCTGCGTGCCGGGCATGCCGGCTTCTGGCTGTCGCCGCAGACGTTCGCGGTGGGGGTGATCGGGCCGGGCAATGTCGGCGCCGCGCTGCTGGACCAATTGCTGGCCGCGCGCCCGCAGCTGCTGGCCAAGGCCAACGTCGATCTGCGCCTGCGTGCGCTGGCCTCGCGCTCGCGCATGCGCCTGGAGGTGGATGGCCTGCATGCCGACTGGCGGCAGGCGCTGCACGACGATGGCCGGGCCAGCAACCTGGATGCCTTCACCGAGCACCTGCTGGCTGCGCACCTGCCGCACGCGGTGGTGATCGACTGCAGTGGCAGCGCCGAAGTGGCCGAGCGCTACGAAGGCTGGCTGGCGGCCGGCATCCATGTGGTCACTCCCAACAAACAGGCCGGCTCGGGTCCGCTGTCGCGCTACCAGCGCATCCATGCCGCTGCCGGCGCCAGTGGCGCGCGCTTCCGCTACGAGGCCACCGTCGGTGCCGGGCTGCCGGTGATCACCACGCTGCGCGACCTGGTCGACACCGGCGATGAAGTGCTCGCCGTGGAAGGCATCTTCTCCGGCACGCTGGCCTGGCTGTTCAACCGCTTCGATGGCAGCCAGCCGTTCTCCGAGCTGGTGGCGCAGGCACGTTCGATGGGCTACACCGAGCCGGACCCGCGCGACGACCTGTCCGGCGTGGACGTGGCCCGCAAGCTGGTGATCCTCGCCCGTGAGGCCGGCCATGCGCTCAGCCTGGAGCAGGTGCAGGTGGAAAGCCTGGTGCCGGCGCTGCTGCGCGATGGCAGCGTGGATGACTTCATGGCCCGCCTGGGCGAATCCGATGCCAGCCTGCTGCAGCGCCTCGACGAGGCACGGGCACGCGGCGCGGTGCTGCGCTATGTCGCCCGGCTCGGCGCAGACGGTGCGTCGGTGGGGCTGCAGGAGCTGCCGGCGGACCACACCTTCGCCAACCTGCGCCTGACCGACAACGTCGTGCAGTTCCGCACGCGCCGTTACTGCGACAACCCGCTGGTGGTGCAGGGGCCGGGCGCCGGGCCGGAAGTCACTGCCGCCGGTGTGTTTGCCGACCTGCTGCGCGTGGCGGCCGGCGAGGGGGCGCGGCTGTGATTGCACGCGCATTCGCTCCCGCATCGGTGGCCAACGTGGCGGTGGGCTTCGACATCCTCGGCCATGCGATCGCCGGTATCGGCGATACCGTGACGGTGCGCCGCATTGATGAGCCGGCCGTGCGCATCGACGCCGTCCGCGGCAGCGTTGTGGACCTGCCGCTGGACGCGCCGGGCAACACGGCCGGCGCGGCGCTGATCTCCCTGCGCGAGGGTCTGGGCCTTTCGTATGGCTTCGCCATCGAGATCGACAAGGGCATTCCGTTTGGCTCGGGCATGGGCGGTTCGGCGGCCTCGTGCGTGGCCGCACTGGTGGCCGCCAACGCGCTGCTGGACGCGCCGCTGCCACGCGAGGCGCTGTATCCGCACGCACTGGATGGCGAGGCGGTGGCCAGCGGTGGCCGCCACGGTGACAACGTCGGCCCGCTGCTGCTGGGCGGGCTGGCGCTATGTACGGCCGATCGCCTGGTGCCGATTCCGGTCCCCGCCCACTGGCACAGCCTGCTGGTGCATCCGCATGCCGTGCTCGAGACCCGGCGCGCGCGGCAGGCCCTGCAGGGCAGCTATGCGCTGGCCGAGTTCGTGGCGCAGAGCGCCAACCTGGCGCTGGTGCTCAGTGGCTGCCATCGCGGCGATGCAGCCCTGGTGCGTGCCGGCCTGCGCGATGTGCTGGTGGAGCCGCGCAGGGCCGCGCTGATCGCTGGCTTCGAGGCCGCGCGCGATGCTGCACTGGCAGCCAATGCGATGGGCGCGGGCATCTCCGGTGCCGGCCCGAGTGTGTTTGCGTGGTTTGAAGAGGCTGACCAGGCCCATGCCGCAGTGGCGCCCGTTCGTGCGGCCTTCGCCGCCGCCGGCTTCGACAGCGATGCCTGGGTTTCCCCGCTGGACGCTGCTGGAGCGCGACTGTGCTGAATCCTTCCCCCTTGCTGGATGCCGAGCTCATGCAATTCGTTTCGACCCGTGGTCACGCGCCCGCTGTTGGGCTGAGCGCCGCCATTGCCGCCGGCCTGGCGCCGGATGGCGGCTTGTACGTGCCTGACGTACTGCCCGCGCCGCGCGACCTGCATGCCGGTGCGAGCCTGGCCGACACCGCGACCGGGTTGCTGGCGCCGTTCTTCGAAGGCGACCCGCTGCAGGCGGCATTGCCGGAGATCTGCCGCGACGCCTTCGATTTTCCGGTGCCGCTGCGTCCGCTGGGGCGCGACGGCGACCATGTTCTGGAGCTGTTCCATGGCCCGACCGCCGCCTTCAAGGACATCGGTGCGCGCTTCCTGGCCGGCACGCTGTCGCGCCTGCAGGCGGGCAAGGCCCGTGACCTGACCATCGTCGTGGCGACGTCGGGCGATACCGGTGCTGCCGTGGCGGCGGCGTTCCATCGGCAGCCGGGCGTGCGGGTGGTCGTGCTGTATCCCGATGGCCGTGTTTCACCGCGGCAGGCGCACCAGCTGGGCTGCTTCGGCGACAACATCCAGGCGCTGCGCGTGGCCGGTTCGTTCGACGACTGCCAGGCGATGGTCAAGCAGGCGCTGGCCGATACGGACCTGCAGGCACAGGTGCCGCTGAGTTCGGCCAACAGCATCAGCCTGGGCCGGCTGCTGCCGCAGATGAGTTACTACGCGCATGCTGCGCTGACCCATCACGCGCGCACGCGGCGTCGCCTCAACCTGGTGGTGCCGACCGGCAACCTGGGCAATGCGATGGCGGCCGTGCTGGCGCGTGCGCTGGGCGTGCCGATCGGGCAGATCGTGCTGGCCACCAATGCCAATGCGGTGCTGCCGGCGTACTTCAATGGCGGCGCGTACCAGCCGCAGGCCAGCGTCGCCACCGTCGCCAACGCGATGGATGTGGGGGCGCCGAGCAACTTCGAGCGCCTGCGCTGGCTGTATGCCGATGACGATGCCGAACTGCGTGCCGCGTTCCGGGCATTCGCGGTGGACGATGTGACCATCCGCGCGACCATTGCCAGTGCGCATGCCAGCAGCGGCGAACTGTTCTGCCCACACACCGCCACTGCGGTGAAGGTGTTGCAGGATCTGCGGGCGCGCGGTGCCAAGGGGGACTGGGCGGTGGTGTCCACCGCGCACCCGGCCAAGTTCGAGGCAGTGGTGGAGCCGCTGATCGGCGAAGCCGTGGCTGTGCCGCCGGCGCTGGCGGCGCTGCTGCAGCGGCCGGCGCATGCCGAACCGTTGGCGGCCGATTACGACGCCCTGCGCGAGGTGTTGCTGCGTCGGTAGCGCAGGGCCACGCCCGGCGGGTAGTGCCGGCCGCTGGCCGGCAACGCCGTCAACTGCAAAACGGTCAGGCCAGGCCTTCGCCCGCCAGCTCGCGCAGCCCGTCCTCGTCGAGGATCTCCACCACGCTCAGGTGGGGCAGGGCGATCAGGCCCTGCTGGCGCAGCTTGGTGAAAGTGCGGCTGACCGTTTCCATGGTCAGGCCCAGGTGGTCGGCGATATCGCCGCGGCCCATCGGCAGCGACACGCGCAGGCCATCGCCACCCAGCTTGGCCTCGCGTGCAGCCAGGCGCAGCAGGAAGTCGGCCAGCTTTTCCGCCGGCTGCAGGCGGGCCAGTGCCAGCGCGGCGTCCTGCGCGGCATCCAGTTCCTGGCAGGCGCGCTGCAGCAGCTTGCGCTCCAGGTGCGGGTAGCGGCCGCGCAGTGCCTTCATCTGCGGCAGGGCCACGCGGCAGACGCGGCTGTCGGCGATGGCCTCGATATCGTGCCGGTGGTGGTCGCTGCCGCTCAGGCCCAGGTAGTCGCCGGGCAGCACGAAACCGTTGATCTGGCGGCGGCCATCGGCCAGCGTGCGCACCAGCCGCAGCGCGCCGGCCGTCAATGTATAGACATGCTGGCGCTCTTCGCCGGTGCGGGCCAGGGTTGCGCCGATGGCCACCTGCTGCGACACCGTCACCTGTTCCAGCGCCTGCACCTCATCGGGCGACAGCGCCGAGCAGACCGCCAGGTGGCGGACCGAGCAGTGCAGGCAGTCCAGTGTGGTGCAGGACGGCGCGGCGGAGTCGTGGGCGGCGGACGGGGCGCCGGAAGGCCGGGACATGGTGCGGGGGCGTATCACGGGCGGGAGAGGGCTTTATGATACTTCATGCGGCCTTATGGCCCCTGATCGGCGGCTGAGCCATGCGGGGCGGTAGAATGTCGCCCCCTCCCACGTCCCCGTTCCTGCAGGAGTTCCGCCCGTGATCAAGCCCCGTACCCCGCCCGGCACCCTTGAACTGTTGCCGCGCGAGCAGATTGCGTTCCAGCGCATGCTGGACGTCATCCGCCGCAACTACGAGCGCTTCGGGTTCCTGCCGGTGGAAACGCCGGTGTTCGAGCTGTCCGACGTGCTGCTGACCAAGTCCGGTGGCGAGACCGAGCGCCAGGTGTACTTCGTGCAGTCCACCGGCGCGCTGGCCAATGCCGCCGAATCGGGCGACCGTTCGCTGCCGGAGATGGCGCTGCGCTTCGACCTGACGGTGCCGCTGGCGCGTTACGTGGCCGAGCACGAGCACGAGCTGACCTTCCCGTTCCGCCGCTACCAGATGCAGCGCGTGTACCGTGGCGAGCGCGCCCAGCGCGGCCGTTTCCGCGAGTTCTACCAGTGCGACATCGACGTGATCGGCAAGGACAGCCTGAGCGTGCGCTATGACGCTGAAGTGCTGGCCGTCATCCACGCCGTGTTCTCCGAGCTGCGCATCGGTGATTTCAGCATCCAGTTGAACAACCGCAAGCTGATGCGTGGTTTCTTCGAAAGCCTGGGCGTGGGGGAGGGCGAGCGCCAGCTGGCCGTGCTGCGCGAGGTGGACAAGCTGGACAAGCGCGGCGCCGATTACGTGCGCGAGACGCTGGTGGGCGAGGGCTTCGAGATTCCGGCCGAACAGGTCGAGAAGATCCTGGCGTTCGTTGCTGTGCGTTCGAAGGGCCATGACGATGCGCTGGCGCAGCTGTCTGCGCTGGAAGCGGGCGCGGCATCGTCGGAAATCCTGCGCAATGGCGTTGCCGAGCTGCGCGAAGTGCTGCAGCTGGTGCAGGCGCTGGGCGTGCCGGAAACCGCGTATTGCCTGAACTTCTCCATCGCCCGTGGCCTGGATTACTACACCGGCACCGTCTACGAAACCACGCTGACCGACCACCCGCAGATCGGCTCGATCTGTTCGGGCGGCCGTTATGAAGACCTGGCCAGCCACTACAGCAAGTCCAAGCTGCCGGGCGTGGGCATTTCCATCGGCCTGTCGCGCCTGTTCTGGCAGCTGCGCGAAGCCGGCCTGATCGATGGCATCGAAGCCAGCAGCGTGCAGGCACTGGTGGCATTGATGGACGAGCAGGGCATGGCGCAGTCGCTCGACATTGCCCGCCGCCTTCGCAGTCGTGGCATCAACACCGAAGTGCAGATGGAGCCGAAGAAGATCGGCAAGCAGTTCCAGTACGCGGCCAAGGCCGGCATCCGCTTCGTGGTGTTGGCCGGCGAAGACGAGCTCGCCCGTGGCGTGGTGGCGGTGAAGGACCTGGTGCGCGAGCAGCAGTTCGAAGTTTCCCGAGATGAACTGGCCAGCACCCTGCAGGTCGAGCTGGAGCAGTCGAAGGTCATGGCGTGATACGGGCCGCCGCAGGGGCGCTGAGCGTGCTCCTGCTGGCGGGTTGCCAGAGTGATCCCGCGCTGCACAGCGCCCGGATCGGGAAGGCGCAGTACCGGTTGCAGGTCGATCGTTGCCATGTGATCGACCGCGCGCAGCTTGAGGCGGACCTGCGGGCCCTGGCCTCGGGGGCGTGTCCTGCAGGCGCAGGGGCGCTGGAGAACATCCAGCCCCTGCCGAGCCGGCAGGGCAGCCTGTTCGGGGAGTGCCTGCGGCGCGGCGCGCTGCAGGCGGAGGTCCGCTGCCAGCCCTGAGCGCCGCCAGCGGCGAAAATTCAACGTAGAACGCCCACCTCCCGGTGGGCGTTTTCGTTTCCGGGAAGGCAGTCGAGCATGGCTCGACTACAAAAGCCGGACCCGCCCCGCCATCCCTCGGTAACCCAGCTTCTGCCGCTGAGGTTGCCGGCCAGCGGCCGGCACTACCGGGGGTTCAGGGATCCCTCGATTTGACGCACTGCGCAAGAATGCGCTAATGTACTAACACGCTATTACATTGATGCAAGACATCCGCCCGTGAAAGCCCGCCCCGACATCACCGCCAAAGACCCGCAGGCCGACCTGGAAGCCTTGGCCCAGGCCTTCGCTGCCCTGCGCGAACCGGCCCAGGTCGAGGCCTTCCTGCGTGACCTCTGCACCCCGGCCGAGCTGGAAGCCATGGCCGACCGCTGGAAAGTGGTGCCGCTGCTGCAGCAGGGCGTGCCTTACCGCGAGATCCACGAACGCACCGGCGTCAGCGTGACCACCACCGGACGGGTCGCACGCACGCTTGAGCATGGCCATCGAGGCTATGCCGCTGCCATCGACCGCCTTGCTTCGCGCTGACCCGCGCCCCGTACCGAACTTCGAGACCTCCCCCATGAGTGCAACCCAGGCAGCGCCGGCGCGAGACCGGCTGCGTATCGCCATCCAGAAGAGTGGCCGTCTGGCCGAACCCGCCCGCAACCTGCTCAGCGCCTGCGGCCTGAGCTGGCGCGAGAGCCGCGACAAGCTGTTCTGCTACGGCGAATCGCTGCCGGTGGACCTGCTGCTGGTGCGCGACGACGACATTCCCGGCCTGATCGCCGATGGCGTCTGCGACCTTGGCATCGTCGGCCGCAACGAACTGGACGAACAGGCCGCCGCGCGCCGCCAGGTCGGCCTGCCCGACGCCTACCAGGCCCTGCGCGGGCTTGGCTTCGGCCAGTGCCGGCTGATGCTGGCCGTGCCCGAGGAATGGCAGTGGGAAGGCCCGGCGCAGCTGGCCGGCACCCGCATCGCCACCAGCTACCCGGCCATCCTCAAGCAGTGGCTGGCCGAGCAGGGCGTGGACGCACAGGTGGTCGAGCTCTCCGGTTCGGTGGAAATCGCCCCGCGCCTGGGCACCGCCGAGCTGATCTGCGACCTCGTGTCCAGCGGTGCCACCCTGCGTGCCAACCAGCTCACCCCGGTGCACAACCTGCTGGACAGTGAAGCTGTGCTGGCCGGTGCGGTGCGCGTGCCCGACGACGCACGTGCCGGGCTGCGCAGCATGCTGCTGCGGCGCCTGGACGGGGTGGTGCAGAAGCAGGACCGCAAGCTGCTGATGTTCCGTGCCAGCGAAGACCGCGTGGATGCGTTGGCGCAGCTGCTGGCCGATGCCGAGCCGTTGGTGCGTTTGCCTGCAGATGGCGGTGCACTGCGCCTGCAGACCATGTGCCCGGGTCCGCTGACCTGGCAGCGCATGGAAGAACTGGAGCGCGCCGGCGCACAGGGCCTGATGGTATTGAGCGTGGAGCGGTCGCTGGCATGAATCGTCTGATCTGGTCGCAACTTGATGAAGCCGCGCGCAGCGCGGCGCTGACCCGCCCGGTGCAGACCGTGGCGCAGCAGACCCGCGATGCCGTGGCCGCGCTGATCGCACAGGTGCGCGCGCAGGGGGACGAGGCGCTGCGCGCCATCACCGCCCGTTTTGATCGGGTCGAACTGACATCGTTTGAAGTCAGCGATGCCGAATTTGCCGCCGCCGAAGCCGCCGTTCCGGCCGAGCTGCGCCAGGCCATGGTCGAAGCCGCCGAGCGCATCACGCGCTTCCACGAAGCGGGCATGGGCAAGGGCTATTCGGTGGAAACCGCGCCCGGCGTCCTCTGCGAACGCATGCTGCGGCCGATCGGCCGCGTCGGCCTGTACGTGCCGGCCGGCAGTGCGCCGCTGCCGTCCACCGCGCTGATGCTGGGCGTGCCGGCGCAACTGGCCGGCTGCCCGCAGGTCGTGCTGTGCACGCCGCCGCGCACCGATGGCACGGCCGATCCGGCGGTGCTGGTGGCTGCGCGCCTGACCGGCGTGCAGCGCGTATTCAAGCTGGGCGGTGCCCAGGCCATCGCTGCGATGGCCTACGGTACGGCCAGCATCCCGGCCTGCGACAAGCTGTTCGGGCCGGGCAACAGCTTCGTCACCGAAGCCAAGCAGCAGGTCGCACAGGACGGCGCCGCCGCCATCGACATGCCGGCCGGTCCTTCGGAAGTACTGGTCATCGCCGATGCCGGTGCCAACCCGGCGTTCGTGGCGGCTGACCTGCTGTCGCAGGCCGAGCACGGCCCGGATTCGCAGGTGCTGCTGCTGACCGACGATGCCGCGATGGTCGCCGCGGTCGAGGCGGAAGTGGAGCGCCAGGTCGCGCTGCTGCCGCGCCAGGACATCGCACGCCAGGCCTTGTCGGCCTCGCGCCTGATCCAGGTGGATGCGCTGGCGGACGCCTTCGCGATCAGCAACCGCTACGCCCCCGAGCACCTGATCCTGGCGTTGCGCGAGCCGCGCGACTGGCTGGGCCAGGTGCAGGCCGCCGGCTCGGTGTTCCTTGGCGATTACACCCCCGAGGCACTGGGCGACTACTGCAGCGGCACCAACCACGTGCTGCCCACCGCCGGTGCCGCACGCGCCTACAGCGGCGTCAGCGTCGCCAGCTTCCAGAACCTGATCAGCGTGCAGAGCGCCAGCGCCGCTGGCCTGGCCGCGATCGGTGGTTGCGCGCGCATCATCGCCAGCGCCGAAGGCCTGGACGCGCACGAACGTGCCGTGGCCCTGCGCATGGAGGCCGCGGCATGAGCGCCGGCATCGATGACGTGCTGGCACTGGTGCGCCCGGACCTGCAGGCCTTTGCCGGCTACAGCTCGGCGCGCAGCGCGGCCGTGCAGGGCGAGGTGTGGTTGAACGCCAATGAATCGGCCTGGGCCAATCCAGCCGACAGCGCCGGCAGCAGCCGACGCTACCCCGAGCCGCAGCCGCTGGTGCTGCGCGAAGGACTGGCGGCGCTGTACGGCGTGCAGTCGCAGCAGTTGCTGGTCGGCCGTGGCAGTGATGAGGCCATCGATCTGCTGGTGCGCGCCCTGTGCGTGCCGGCTCGCGATGGCGTGCTGGTGACCTCGCCGGTGTTCGGCATGTATGCGGTCTGCGCGCGCCTGCAGGGTGCGCCGTTGATCGATGTGCCGCTGGTCGATGGCGAGGACGGCCTGCGCGCCGATCTCGACGCGGTCATCCGCACGGCACGGGAGCAGGCTGCGAGGCTGGTCTTCCTGTGCGCGCCTTCCAACCCGGCCGGCAGCGATATCAGCCTGGCCGAGATCGAACGCGTGGCGACTGCACTCCGTGGGCAGGCGCTGGTGGTGGTTGACGAGGCCTATGTCGAGTACGCGCAGCGTGCCTCGGCAACCACGCTGCTGGACGCGCATGCCAACCTGGCGGTGCTGCGTACCCTGTCCAAGGCGCACGCACTGGCTGCGGCGCGCATCGGTACCCTCATTGCCGCGCCGGAGCTGATTGCCGTGCTGCGCCGTTGCCAGGCGCCGTACCCGGTGCCGACGCCGTGCGCCGAGCTGGCCGTGCAGGCGCTGCAACCGGCCGCCCTGGCGCGTACCGCCGAGCGCGTGGCCACGGTCATCGCCGAGCGCGAGCGCCTGTCTGCCGCCCTGCCGGGCCTGCCTGGCGTGCGCCGCGTGTACCGTTCGTCCGGCAACTACCTGCTGGTCCGCTTTGCCGATGCGCAGGCCGTCTTCGATACGCTGCTGGCTGCTGGAGTGGTCGTGCGTGACCAGCGCGCCGCGCCTCAGCTGGGCGATGCGCTGCGCATCAGCATCGGCAGCCCCGAAGAGAACGACCGCGTGCTCGCGGCCCTGTCGGCCCGGAGGGCTGCTGCATGACCCCCATCCTGTTCATCGACCGCGACGGTACCCTCATCGAAGAGCCGGCCGACTTCCAGATCGACGCCTACGAGAAGCTGCGCTTCGTGCCGCACGTGATCCCGGCGCTGCTGAAGCTGCGCGACGCCGGTTACCAGTTCGTGATCGTCACCAACCAGGATGGCCTGGGCAGCGAAAGCTATCCGCGCGCCAGTTTCGACGGCCCCAATGACCTGATGCTGCAGATCTTCGAAAGCCAGGGCATCCGCTTCCGTGACGTGCTGGTGGACTGCAGCTGGCCGCAGGACAACGCGCCTACCCGCAAGCCGGGCATCGGCCTGATGACCGCCTACCTGCAGGACCGCAGCATCGACTGGGCGCGTTCGGGCATGGTCGGCGACCGCATCACCGACCTGCAGTTCGCCGACAACCTCAACATCCGTGGCTTCCAGCTGCGCACCGAGCAGTTCGGCGGCGAGTGGGACTGGGCGGGCATCGCCCACGCGCTGGCCGACGCACCGCGTACCGCCGTGGTCCAGCGCAACACGAAGGAAACGAAGATCCGCGTCGAACTGGACCTGGACCGCGCTGGCGATGCCCACATCTCCACCGGCCTGCCGTTCTTCGACCACATGCTGGAACAGATCGGCAAGCACGGCGGCTTCGCCCTGGACATCCAGGCCGAGGGCGACCTGCACATCGACGAGCACCACACCATCGAAGACACCGGGCTGGCCCTGGGCCAGGCGCTGCGTGAGGCGCTGGGTGACAAGCGCGGCATCGGCCGCTACGGCTTCACCCTGCCGATGGACGAGACGCTGGCCAGCGCCGCGCTGGATTTCAGCGGCCGGCCGTACTTCGTGTTCGAAGGCGAGTTCAAGCGCGAGCGGGTGGGCGACATGCCGACCGAACTGGTGCCGCACTTCTTCCGCTCGCTGTGTGATGCCAGTGGCCTGAACCTCAACCTGCAGGTGCGCGGCGACAACGACCACCACAAGGTGGAAGCCTGCTTCAAGGCGCTGGCGCGCGCACTGCGCCCGGCCCTGGCCCGGCAGGGCACCGCGCTGCCGACCACCAAGGGGGCGCTGTGACTGAAGTCGCTCTGATCGATGCCGGCGGCGCCAATCTCGGTTCGGTGCGTTACGCACTCGAGCGGCTGGGCGCGAGCGTGCGCCTGGTGCGCGATGCCGATGGCCTGGCCGGCGCACAGCGGGTGATCCTGCCCGGCGTCGGTGCGGCTGCACCGGGCATGCAGCGCCTGCATGCACAGGGGCTGGTCGAGCCGCTGCGCCGCCTGGAGGTACCGCTGATGGGCATCTGCCTGGGCATGCAGCTGCTGTTCGAACGTTCAGAGGAAGCTGGCGTGGACACCCTGGGATTGATTCCCGGCGTGGTCCGCAAGCTGGTGCCGGCCTGTGGCATCCGCGTGCCGCACATGGGCTGGAACCGGCTGCTGGCGCTGCGCCCCTCGCTGCTGCTGCAGGGCGTGCCGGATCGATCCAGCGCCTATTTCGTGCACAGCTACGCCGCGCCGCTGAACGCCCATACCGTGGCCGCCTGCGACCATGGTGGCCTGTTCACTGCCGTGATCGAGCAGGGCCGTTACTTCGGCGCCCAGTTCCACCCCGAGCGTTCCGGCGATACCGGTTCGCTGATGCTGCGCAATTTCCTCGAGGGCACTGCTGCATGAGTTTCACCGTCTACCCCGCACTGGATATCCGCGAAGGCCGCGTGGTGCGCCTGCGCCAGGGCGACTACGCGCAGGAAACCTCCTACGGCGACGACCCGCTGCCGCGTGCGCAGGCCTTTGCCGCGCAGGGCGCGCAGTGGATGCACCTGGTCGACCTGGACGCTGCGCGTGCCGGTGGCTACACCCTGGCGCCGCTGCTGGCGGCGATCCGCCAGCACACGCCCCTGCAGGTGCAGACCGGTGGCGGCGTGCGTGGCCGTGACGACGTGGCACGCATCCTCGATGCCGGCGCCAACCGCGTGGTGGTCGGCTCGCTGGCCGTGCGCCGCCCCGATGAAGTGCTGGGCTGGCTGGACGAGTTCGGCGCCGAGCGCATCACCGTTGCCCTGGATGCCCGCCAGGACGCGCAGGGCCAGTGGCAGCTGCCGGTACACGGCTGGACCGAGAATGCCGGGGTGACCCTCGACGACCTGGCCGAGCGCTACGCACGCGCCGGCATGCGCCACCTGCTGTGCACCGACATCGCCCGCGACGGCATGCTGGCCGGCCCCAACATCAGCCTCTACACGCACCTGTCGGCGCTGCTGCCGGGCGTGGCGGTGCAGGCCTCCGGTGGCATCCGCGACGTGGCCGACGTGGCCGAAGCACGGGCCGCCGGCTGCGGCGGCGCCATCCTCGGCAAGGCGCTGCTGGAACAGCGCATGGACCTGGGCGAGGCACTGGCATGTTGAGCCGTCGCATCATTCCCTGCCTGGACGTGCGCGATGGCCGCGTGGTCAAGGGCGTGCGGTTCCGCGACCACGTCGACATGGGCGACATCGCCGAGCTGGCCCAGCGCTACCGCGACCAGGGGGCCGACGAACTGGTGTTCTATGACATCGGCGCCAGCCCCGAGGCACGCTCGGTGGACGTGGCCTGGATCGAGCGCATCGCGCGCCTGATCGACATCCCGTTCTGCGTGGCCGGCGGCATCGACAGCGTTGAAACCGCGCGCCGGGTGCTGTTCGCCGGTGCGGACAAGGTATCGATCAATTCGCCCGCACTGGGGCGCCCCGAGCTGATCAGCGAGCTGGCCGGTGAATTCGGCGTGCAGTGCGTGGTGGTCGGCGTCGACTCGGTGCGCGAGGACGACGGCCAGTGGCGCGTGCGCCGCTTCACCGGCGACCCGGGCAAGACCCAGGCCGTGCCGCTGCGCACCCTGGACTGGATTGCCGAGGCGCAGCGCCGCGGTGCCGGCGAGATCGTACTGAACTGCATGGACAGCGATGGCGTGCGCCGTGGCTACGATGTTGAACAGCTGCGCCAGGCGCGGGCCGTGTGCAACGTCCCGCTCATCGCCTCCGGCGGTGCAGGGGCGATGGAGCACTTCGCGCAGGCCTTCGACCAGGCCGACGTGGACGGTGCGCTGGCCGCCAGCGTGTTCCACAGCGGTGCCATTGCCATTGCGGATTTGAAGCGCTACCTGCGCGAACAGCAGATCGAGGTTCGAGATGTCTATTGAAGTACGCCCGTCGCCGCAGGCGCTGGAATCGCTGGACTGGGCCAAGGGCGATGGCCTGCTGCCGGCGGTGGTGCAGGATGCCGACACCCTGCAGGTGCTGATGCTGGGCTATGTCAACGCCGAGTCGCTGCACATCACCCAGGTCACCGGGCACATGACCTTCTACAGCCGCAGCAAGCAGCGCCTGTGGACCAAGGGCGAGCAGTCCGGCCACGTGCTGGCGGTGCAGTCGATCAGCGTGGACTGCGATGCCGACACCGTGCTGGTGCTGGCCCGCCCGGCCGGCCCGACCTGCCACACCGGTGCCGAAAGCTGCTTCGATGGCGCGCCGAAGGACTTCCTGGGCGGCCTGGGCCAGCTGGTGGCAGTGCGCGAAGCACAGCGCCCGCAAGGCAGCTACACCACGTCGTTGTTCGAAGGTGGTATCCGCCGCATCGCGCAGAAGGTGGGCGAGGAGGGCGTGGAAACCGCGCTTGCTGCCGTCGCCCAGGATGACGAGGCCCTGCTGGGCGAGTCGGCCGACCTGCTGTACCACCTTTTGGTGCTGCTGCGCGCGCGTGGGCTGTCGCTGCAGGATGCCCGCGATGTGCTGGAAATGCGCCACCGCTGAGCGGTAGTGCCGGCCGCTGGCCGGCAACCACCGGGCGACACCGCGTGCGCGATGTCATCAACGGAATCTACAATGGGCGGTCTTTCTTCCCCGGACCGCCCCCATGAAACTGCCCGCCGCCTGGCTGTGCTGCCTGTTGCTGACTTCGCCGGCCTGGGCCGCCGACACGGTGGTCAGCGGCAAGGTCTATCTTGAACGCGACGGCAAGCCCGGCCGCGGCGCGACCGACCCGGGCCTGGCCGGGGTGCAGGTCTCCAATGGCGAAACCATCGTCAAGACCGCCGCCGATGGCAGCTACAGCCTGCCGGTGCGCGACGGGCAGACGGTGTTCGTGATCAAGCCGGATACGTACTCGTTCCCGAAGGCGGCCGATGGCCTGCCCACGTTCTGGCGCCACTACCGCCCGGATGGGTCGCCGGCGCTGAAGTACGGCGGCATCGCCGCCACCGGGGCAGTGGACCGCGGCTGGGATTTCGCCCTGCAGTCCGACCGCCATGACAGCCGCCGCGGCTTCCAGATGCTGGTGTTCACCGATTCGCAGACGGCCACCCTGAAGGACATCGGTTACTACCAGCAGTCCATCGTGGCACCGCTGGTGGGCCAGACCAAGGCGCGCCTGGGCACCACCCTGGGCGACATCGTCAACGACGATCTGGGCCTGTACCCGGCCATCAACAAGGTCACCACGCAGCTGGGCGTGCCGTGGTTCCATGTGCCAGGCAACCATGACCTGGATTTCGACGCCGCCAACGACGACCACTCGCTGGACAGCTGGCGCAACATCTACGGCCCGGACACCTATGCGGTGGAAGAGGGCGGCGCCAGCTTCGTGTTCCTGGATGACGTGGTGTACGACCCCAACGCCAAGCCGAAGTACGTCGGTGGCCTGCGCGAAGACCAGTTCGCCTTCCTCGCCGGCTACCTGAAGGGCCTGCACAAGGACCGCCTGCTGGTGCTGGGCATGCACATCCCGTTGTTCGATGCAGCACCCGGTCGCGAGACGTTCCGCCACGCCGATCGCCAGCGCCTGTTCGACCTGCTCAAGGATTTCCGCAACGTGCTGGTGCTGAGCGGCCACAGCCACACCCAGCAGCACGTCTACCACGGCAAGGCCGAGGGCTGGCAGGGTGAGAAGCCGCTGCATGAGTACAACGTCGGTGCCAACTGCGGCGCGTTCTGGTCGGGCGTGAAGAACGCGGCGGGCGTGCCGGACAGCACCATGAGCGATGGCACGCCGAAGGGCTATGCGCTGCTGGACGTGGCCGGCAACGGCAGCTACCGCCTGCAGTACCGCGTGGCCGGTGCCCCGGCCAGCGACCAGATCGGCCTGCATGCGCCGAAAGTGCTGCGCCAGGGCGCCTACCCGGCGTGGGGCGTGTACGCCAACGTCTACATGGGCGAGGACACCAGCGTGGTCGAGTTCCGTGTCGACGGCGGCGCATGGCAGCCGATGAAGCAGGTCAGCCAGCCGGATCCGCGCCTGCTGGTCGAGAACGTGGCCGATGACACGGCCGATGCGCTGCGCGGCTATGATCGTTCGCCGGAGGCCACCGCCTCGCCGCACCTGTGGCGTGGTGCCCTGCCGACCAACCTCGAGGTGGGCAGCCATAAGGTGGAGGTACGCTCGACCCAGCCTGACGGTGCGGTGTTCACCGCCACCACCCGTTACAGCCTGCAGGCGGCGCAGCCCTGATGGGGCCCGGGCCGGGTGCAGGATCGCTGCACCCGGTCCCACAGCGTTGGCAAAGCACGTTCAATGCCTGAGAATCGACACGATTCAATCGATTCAAGCAGGCCAGTGTGAACGTTGCAGCAGCGTCCCCGGTTATTCCCGATCTGGCCACCAACACCGCTGGCAACAGTGGCATCCGCGGCGGTGACTCGCGCAGCCTGGTGGTGGCCGATGTCGGCGGTACCTTTGCCCGCCTGGCGCTGGCCGAGACCATGCCGGGGCAGACCCCGCGGCTTGGCAGCTACCGCACCTACGCCTGTGCCGATCATCCGAGCCTGGCCGCGATCCTCGCCGATTTCACCGCCAGCCTGGCGCAGCCGGTCGGTACGGCCGTGGTGGCCATCGCCGGGCTGCTCGATGGCGATGTGCTGATCAACGCCAACCTGCCGTGGACGGTCTCGCTGTCCACCACGCGGGCGCAGTCGGGCCTGCAGGAACTGCAGCTGATCAACGATTTCGAGGCAGTGGCGCTGGCCATTCCCTACCTGCAGGCCGACACGCTGGTGCCGTTGAACGGTGATGCGGACCCGGCGCAGGCGTTCCCCGCGCTGGTGCTGGGCGCGGGCACCGGCCTGGGCGCTGCGCTGCGCTTTGCCGATGGCGAGCGCCCGGTGCTGGCCAGCGAGATCGGCCACGCCGCACTCGGCGCCGGCAATGCGCTGGAGCTGCAGGTGCTGGGCAAGCTGCTGCAGCGCTGGCCGCATGTGGACAACGAGCGCGTGCTGTCCGGCAGTGGCCTGATGAACCTTTACCCGTGCCTGTGCGAGCTGCGGGGCGTGACGCCGCAGTGGACCAGCACCGAGGCCCTGATCGGTGCGGCCCGTAGCGGCGAGGATGCTCTGGCGGTGGAAACCCTGCAGGTCTTCTGCGCGTGGCTGGGCAGCCTGGCCGGTGATGCGGCCATCGCCGTGGGTGCGCGCTCGGTGTACCTGGCCGGTGGCATCTCTGCCCACGTGCAGGATTTCCTTGCCGATGGCCGCTTCCGCGAGCGCTTCCTCAACAAGGGTGTATTGACCGACGTGCTGCGGCAGGTGCCGGTGTGGCGCGTCGAGCATGGCCAGCTGGGCGTGCTGGGCGCAGCCGTCTGGCACGCGGCGCGCAGGCCGGCATAGCAACCAAGAAGGCGGCTGGCAGCCTGCCGGCGGCGGATCGGACGACGGAGGCGAACATGGTGGATCGCAGGCAGTTCCTGCAGGCCGGAGCACTGGCCGCAGGCATGGCGGCAATGCCGGGCGTGCAGGCACGCACGCAGGGCGGAGCGAAGGTCGTTTCAACCTGGGATTTCGGCGTTCCCGCCAACCAGGCGGCGTGGAAGGTGCTGGGCAGCGGCGGCAGTGCACTGGATGCGGTGGAAGCCGGCGCACGCTGGGCCGAGAGCGAGCTGTGCAACCCCACCGTCGGCCACTGCGGCAATCCTGATCGCGACGGCGTGCTGAGCCTGGACGCCAGCATCATGGATGGCGACGGCCGCTGCGGTGCGGTTGCCGCGCTGGTGGACATCCTGCACCCGGTGTCGGTGGCCCGCAAAGTGATGGAGAACAGCCCGCACGTGCTGCTGGTGGGCGAGGGCGCGCAGCAGTTCGCGGTGCAGCAGGGTTTCGAGCGCCAGCACCTGCTCACCCCGCAGGCTGAGGCGGCCTGGCGCGAGTGGCTGAAGACCGGGAAGTACCAGCCGCAGATCAACGCCGAACGCCGCAGCATCCCCGGCAGCAGCGACAACCACGACACCATCGGCATGCTGGCGCTGGACTCCAGGGGCAACCTCGCCGGCGCCTGCACCACCAGCGGCATGGCCTGGAAGCTGCACGGCCGGGTCGGCGACAGCCCGATCATCGGTGCCGGCCTGTACGTGGACAACGAGGTGGGTGCGGCCACGGCCTCGGGCGTGGGTGAAGAGATGATCCGCAATGCCGCCTCGTTCCTGGTGGTCGAGCTGATGCGCCAGGGACGCACGCCTGCACAGGCCTGCCGCGAGGCGATTGATCGGGTGGTGCGCAAGCGCCCTGAGGCCAGCAAAACGCTGCAGGTCTGCTTCCTGGCGATGAACAAGCAGGGCGAGGTGGGCGCGTACGCGCTGCATCGCGGCTTCGTCTACGCGGTGTGCGATGCGCAGCGCCAGGATGACCTGCGCGATTCGCCGTCGATCTACACGAGCGTGCAGGCGTGAGCGCACGCCTGGGGTTGGAGATCGCCAGCAACTCGGTGGCCTCGGCGCTTGCTGCGCAGGCCGGCGGTGCAGACCGCATCGAACTGTTCGACAACCTGGCCGAGGGCGGCACCACGCCGTCGTTTGCCAGCATCGCCATTGCCCGCGAGCGGCTGACCATTCCGCTGTTCGTGCTGGTGCGCCCGCGGGCCGGTGATTTCCATTACGACGCACTGGAAACCGAGCTGATGCTGCGTGACATCGCCCAGTGCCGGGCGCTGGGCTGCGATGGCGTGGTGGTCGGCGCACTGGATGCGCAGGGCGATATCGACCTGCCGTTATGCCGTGAGCTGGTGCAGGCCGCCGGGCCGCTGCAGGTCACGTTCCACCGCGCGTTCGATGCCACCCGTGATCTGTCCGCGGCGCTGGAGCAGGTGGTCGGCCTGGGTTGCCAGCGGGTGCTGACGTCGGGCGGGCAGGTCAGCGCCGAGGTGGGCAGCAAGGTGCTGGCCTCGCTGGTGGACCAGGCCGCGGGCCGCATCAGCGTGATGGCCGGCGCGGGCCTGGTCCCGTCCAACGTGGCTGCCGTGGCCCGGCAGACCGGCTGCACCGAACTGCACGCCTCGGCCAAGGGCCTGCGTCGCTCGGACATGCAGTTCCAGAACCCGGTGCTGCGCGGGCTTGACCCGGATTGGAGCCAGACGAGCACCGCGACGGTGGCGGCGTTGCGCAAGGCGCTGGACGCCGCGCGGTAACCCGCTCTTCTGTAGAGCCGAGCCGATGCTCGGCTGCTCTTTCCTCAGAACAACGGCAGCCGAGCATGGGCTCGGCTCTACACGGGATGCGCGCGGTCGAGCACAACAAAAAACGGCAGCCACCTGTAAAAGCGTGGCTGCCGTGGAGGACCGTTGTTTGGAGCCTTAGAACTTGTAGGTGGCGCCGAAGTAGATCTGTCGGCCCGAGTACAGGTTGGAGATCAGGCGGGACTGGGTGTCGTTGCCCAGGTAGATGCGCTGCTCGGATTTGGTGGCGTTGAGTACCGAGGCGGTGAAGGTCAGCGCTTCGGTGAAGTTGTAGGCCACGTTCAGGTCCAGCTGGTCGTACGGTTCGGTGTACTGGGTCATGCCATTGACCAGGCCGCCGACCACCTCACCACGACGGTTGTACGAGGCACGGGCCAGGAACCGGTCGGTTTCGTAGAACACCGTCAGGTTGGCCTGGTTCTTGGCGCTGCCCACCAGCGGCGATGCGCCGAGGTTCTCGCCGTTGAGCTCGATCGAGGCCAGGTTGGTGTCGTTGTAGGTGTAGTTGGCCTGCACGCCCAGGCCGAAATCGAAGGTGTACTGGCCGTACACTTCCACGCCCTGCGACACCGCGTCACGGCCGTTGGCCTGGGTGCTGTAGTTCTGCACCGTCACCATCTCGCCGCCGACTTCCATCTGCACGTCACGCACGATCGGCACGGTGAAGTTGCTGATGTCCTTGCGGAACAGGCCGACGCCGGCGACCGCGCCCGGCATGAAGTACCACTCCACGCCGAGGTCGTACTGGGTGGCCTTGAAGGCTTCGAGGTTCTTGTTGCTGCCGCTGCCTGCCCAACCCTCGGTCGGTGCGCCGCCAGCGACGCGGCGGTCATTGACGTACTCCGGGCTGTAGTAGCTCAGGCTGCCCGGAGCGGCGATGCTGGTGTAGCTCGGTCGAGCCACGACCTTCGACGCTGCGCCACGCAGGACCAGGTTGTCGGTGATGTCCCAGGCGATGTTGAAGCTGGGCAGCACGTCGGTATAGGTGCGGTCCGAGCCGATCAGCTCGAAGCTCTTCTCGCGGGCCAGGTTGTCGGGCAGGCGTACGAAACCACTCTCGCAGCCGTAGGTGGGGTAGGCCGCTGCCGCCGGATCATCGCAGGACATCGGTGCGCCGGAGGCGTTGTCCAGGAAGTAGTCGTTGAAGCGTTCGATGGAATCGCTGGACTGGGCGAACTGCTCGGTGCGCACCACGCGCACGCCGACGTTGCCGCGCAGGCGTTCGGTACGGAAGTTGGCCTGGAAGTAGCCCGAGTAGATCTTCTCGTTGACGTTGTAGACGAAGTCGTCCTCGACGCGGTTGTACGACTGGCCGTAGGTATTGTTCAGGTGGTCGATGTAGGCCGGGAAGTTGATGCCCGGGAACACGTTCGCGTTGAAGCCACCGGCGATGCCGCTGATCGGGTTGGACAGGAAGAAGCCCGGCTGGGCGATGCCGGCCGTGTTGTCACAGCCCGCCTGGTAGCGGCTGTCGTAGTCGGTCGGGTCGGCGCCCTGGCACACCCAGTAGGTGTTGCCGGTGTTGCGGTGGACCTTGCCGTCACGGTACTTGGCGCCGAACTGGATCGAGTCCAGCCAGCCGCTTTCGAACATCTTGGTGACGTCGGCCTGGAAGTGGTTCTGCTTGACTTCGGTCTGCATCCACGACGAATCGGTCGAGCCGGTGTCGACCTCGGCGATGCCATTCATCAGCACCTCCTGCAGGTTCGGCGAGACGGTCAGCGTCGGCGTGCCGGTCAGGTCCCATGCGGTGTACTGGTTGCCGGACTCCCACACGCCGTTGACGCGGCGGCGCGGCTTGGCCGACATGCGGAAGTTCATCGACGGGCCACCCTCGGACCAGGTGCGGCCACCGCTGAAGGAGGCCTTCCACAGCGGGCTGATGTCCCAGTCGATGGTCAGGTCGGCCGTCTGCGACAGCGCCTTTTCGCGGCTGTAGCCACCGGTCAGCTGCGGGGTCGGAATGGTGCAGTCGTCCGGTCCCCAGCCACCCGGGGCCAGGCCGGCGGCGGCGGCTTCGTCTTCGCTGCAGTAATAGGCCTTGCCCGGCAGCTTCTCGAACTGCGCACCGGTGACCACCGTGCCGCTGGGATCGAAGGTCAGGCCGTTGAGCAGGCGCCCGCCGGCCCAGTTGCCGTCACCGTTGTAGCGCGCCATGTTCCATTCGGGAACCTTCAGCATGTTCTGCGAGTAATCGCCGTCCAGCTGGAAGCGGAAGTAGTTGGCGGTCAGGGTCAGGTTGTCGATCGGCTTGAACTGGAACGTCAGCTGGCCGCCCTTGCGCTCGCGCTTCTCTTCCTTCACGGCGAAGTTCACCGAGGTGGGCATGAAGAAGTCGCTGTAGTTGTGGCCGAACTGGTCGTTGAAGCCGGAGTTGCCCCACCAGTAGTTGATGCCGCCCTGGGTGAGGGCGTTGCCGTTGACATCACGCGCGTCGACGTCGGTGCCGTACCACTGGTAGTTCTCGGTGCTCACTTCCATGGTGCGGCTGGTGCGCTTCTGCTGGGTCACGCCGACCAGCACGCCGAAGCGCTCGTCCTTGCTGTGCCAGGAGTACAGCGCCGACGCCTGCGGGTCGACGTCCTGGTGGGTATCGGACGAGACGCCTTCCAGGGTGACGTAGCCGGAGTTGGATTCCATTTCCAGCGGGCGGCGGGTGTGCAGGATGACCGTGCCGCCGATGCCGCCTTCGTCGATGCGTGCTTCCGGCGACTTGAACAGCTCTGCGCTGGACAGCATGTTTGACGGCAGCAGGGTGTAGTTGAACGAACGGCTGGCCTCGTCATTGGTTTCGGAGGTGGCGATGTAGTTGCCGTTCAACTGGGTCAGGGTGAGATCCGGGTCGAGGCCACGCACGCTGACGCTCTTGCCTTCGCCGCCGTCGCGGGTGATGACCACGCCCGGCACGCGCTGCAGCGAATCGGCGACGTTCTTGTCAGGGAACTTGCCAACGTCTTCGGCGGTGATCACTTCAACCACGGCATTGGCGTCGCGCTTCTGCTGCAGGCTCTTCTCGATGGCGTAGCGGTAGCCGGTGACCTGGACGCTGTCCAGGGTGGTGGCATCACTGCTGCTGGTGGTCGGCTGTGCGGTGGCCTGCTGGGCAGCGGCGCCGAGGGGCGCGACGGCTGCGGCCAGTGCCAGCGCGACGGCGAGCGACAACGTGTCGCGGCCGTGCGTACGAGTTGAATGCTTGATTGCCATCTCTCCCTCTCTCCTGGATTGATCCGGTGACTGACGCGGAACTTGAATCGATCTAATGTGTGATGCCGATTTTGCTTGAGCCGCGCGGTTGCCTGGTGCGGCGCGCTGGTGCTCGGGTACGTACTTGTTCCGGTTCCCAACGCCGGGCCATCCCCTGAATCCGCTTGGATCGATCTAAGCGATGGCGGGGCGATTTTTAGCATGGCTGGAGGGGTTGCGCATGCTGCTGCGCAATATTGCAGTGACGTGTCTGCAGAATGATGATTCGCTGAAATGCGCTGGAATCGTTTACATGCGCAAAAGGGGAGGGTGGTTCGGTAGGGCTTGCAGCCCTGCACCTGCTCAAGGCAACGGCCAAGGCCAGATCAAAAGCGGGCTATCCGTGGGTTGGCGGGGCGGTGTCGGATTGCGGGGACGCCGTGAACCCGTCCCTGGGGGCTTGGCCGCGGCATCCATGCCGCGGACACCCCGCAATCCGACACCGCCCCACCCCCGACAGGTTCACGCGGCTGTTGGTGGGTGCCGACCGTTGGTCGGCACGTCTGTCAGATATCGATATCCAACCTCGTGCCGACCAACGGTCGGCACCCACCATCGGCAGCAGGTTCCGACAGCCGCGGGAAACTGTCGAAGGCGGGGTGGGTCCGGTTGAGGGGGCGTGAGCGGCATGGATGCCGCGACCGAGCCTACATGGACGTATTTACGGCGCCCCCCTCAACCGGACCCACCCCGCCATCCCTCGGAATGCAGGCTTTTGAAGTTGACGTTGCCCTGGCTTGAAGCAGGTGCAGGGCTGCAAGCCCTGCCACGAAAACCCCCTTCTTTTGCTGCGGCGCAGAATGCATGGATGGGCGCTCCCTGCTTTACTTCAATCGATCTAAATCCGCCGGGGTGCGGATTTGTACCGATGGAAACGAGGAGTTCGGCCCGCCGTGGCCGGCGCCCCGCTGCCGCCCTGCCGCCAAGGAGTCCTGTCCGTGACCAGGTTGTCCCGCCGTCTGTCTGCCCGCCGCTCGCCGGCCCTGTCCCATCGCCCGCTGGCGCGCGTCGCCTGCCTGCTGGCGTTGGCCGTCACGCCCTGGCTGCAGGCCGCACCGGCCGCGCTGGAGCGCGAGGTCAATACCTTCATCGGCAGCAAGGATGACGGCAACACCTTCCCCGGCGCCTCGGCCCCGTTCGGCCTGATCCAGGTCAGCCCCATCGGCAGCCACTATTCCGGCTGGCGCTACGACGACGAAAAGATCCGCGGCTTCGGCCATTCGTTCCTGTCCGGCGCCGGCTGCTGGGAGCAGGGCGGCCAGGTCTCGATCCTGCCGGTCACCGGCAGCATCGGTCCGGGCGGCGATTTCGATACCGGCAACCCCAAGCAGTTCGACCACAAGGCCTACGCGTCCAGCTACACGCATGATGGCGAGGTCGGCCAGGCCGGCTACTACAAGGTGCGGCTGACCAGCTACGGCGGCATCGACGCCGAAGCCACCGCACGTACCCGCGCCGCAGCCGAGCGCTACACCTTCAGCCAGCGCAGCGGCGATGGCCACGTCATGATCAACGTCGGCCAGGCCAACGAGCGCCACTCGGTCATCGGCAGCGTGGTCGATGTGGTCGGCGACCGCGTGGTGGAAGGCAAGCTGGTCACCAAGAGCTTCTGCGGTGGCCACCAGTACACCACCTGGTTCCGCGTCGAATTCGACCGTCCGTTCAAGGCGCATGGCACCTGGGGCGAAACCGGTGGCCTGCCCAACGCGCGGCACAGCATGGAAGGCGAGCAGAAGCCGAATGGCGCCTGGCTCACCTTCGACCTGGCCAAGGGCCAGTCGGTCACTGCGGTGAGTGCGATCTCGCACGTCGATGCAGAAGGCGCACGTACCAACCTGCGCGCCGAGGGCATGCAGGGTGGGGCGCTGATCGGTTTCGACAGGATGCGTTCGCTGTCCCAGCAGGCCTGGCGCGAGCAGCTGGCGCGGGTGCGCGTGCAGGGCGGCAACGGCGATGACCGCACCGTCTTCTACAGCGCGATGTACCACGCGCTGCTGCAGCCGCTCACCGGCAGCGATGCAGATGGCCGCTACCGGGGCTACGACGATGGCATCCACCGCGCCGATGGCTGGACCTACTACGAGTACTTCTCGCTGTGGGATACCTACCGTGCGCAGAACCAGTGGCTGGCGCTGACCCGCCCGGACGTGGCCCGCGACATCGGCCGCACCCTGCTGGCCATCGACGAGCAGGGCGGCTGGCTGCCGCGCTGGGGCTACGCCAACTTCGAAACCAACATCATGACCGGCGACCCGGTCACGCCCTTCATGGTCGACCTGTGGCGCTTCGGTGCGCTCAAGGGCCGTGAATCGCAGGCCTGGGATGCGCTGCGCCGCAATGCCTTCGGGACGCCGCCGCTGAACTCGCGCATGGCCGGCCGCTCGGGCAACCCGACCTACCTGGACAAGGGCTACGTGGTCTATGACCGCGCGTTCCCGTCCAAGGGCATGGATGTCGATCCGCACCACGGCGGTTCGGCAACGCTGGAGTACGCCGTGGCCGATTGCGCGCTGTCGCAGATGGCCGATGGCCTGGGCCATGCCCAGGATGCGGTGACGCTGCGCGAGCGCGGCCGCAACTGGCGCAAGGTGTGGGATCCGCAGGTGCGTGATGCCGAGACTGGCTTCACCGGCTTCCCGCGCCCGCGCACCGAAGATGGCCAGTGGTACACCCCGGCCGACGGCCACTACAGCCCGCGCTCGCACCACGGGTTCCATGAAGGCACCGCGTGGCAGTACCAGTGGCTGGCGCAGCAGGACGTGCCGGGCCTGGTGGAAGCGATGGACGGCCGCGAACAGGCCGGCCGCCGCCTGGATGCGTTCTTCGCGATGGACGCGCTGCAGGCCGACCCGCTCAACGCCGCCCGCAAGGAGTGGGTGGTCGGGCCGTACAGCTACTACAACCAGTTCCGCTACAACCCCAACAACGAGCCGGACCTGCACTCGCCGTGGCTGTACACGCTGATCGGCCAGCCGTGGAAGACCGCCGCGGTGGTGCGTGCCGCGCAACAGCTGTTCACCAATGCGCCCAACGGCGTGACCGGCAACGATGACCTGGGCACGATGTCGGCCTGGTACCTGTTCAGCGCCATCGGCGTGTACCCGGCGGTGCCGGGCAGCGGCGAGTTCCTGCTGCACACCCCGCGCTTTGCCAAGGTGGAAGTGGACATGGGCAACGGCCGCACCCTGCGCATCGACGCACCGGGCGCCGACGGCCGCCGCCAGCAGTACGTGCAGGGCGTGCAGGTCGATGGCCAGGCCCATGCGCCGGTGTGGCTGGACTGGAACCGCCTGCAGCAGGGCCCCCGCGTGCGTTTCGCCCTCGACGGCCAGGCGCCGACGCAGGGCTGGGGCACCGCGGTGGCCGATCTGCCGGTCTCCTGGTGCGCTGCACCAGGCAGCCAGCTGCGATGATCGGCGCTGTGCCGTTCGAGGCAACCCAGCGAACGGCACGGCACGACAGCGTCACGATCCATTAGGCTTGAGGCTCCAGCGGAGTCCGGGAAGACGATGAACGACAACGGCGGCAGTTCCAGCAAGCGTTCCGGCAAGGCGGTGACGGTGACCGACATCGCCCGTGCCATCGGCGTTTCGCGCGCGACCGTGTCGCTGGTGCTGCGTGGCAGCCCGCTGGTCAACGTCGATACCCGGGCCAAGGTCGAGGCCGAACTGCGCCGCCAGCGTTATGTGTACAACCGTGCCGCGGCCAATCTGCGCCGGCGCACTTCGTCGAGCATCGCGCTGGTCATCAACGATCTGTCCAATCCGTTCTTCGCCGAATTCGCCTCCGGGGTGGACGAGGCGCTGGGCGGGCGCGGCTACGTCACCCTGCTGGGCAGCACCGGCGAATCGCCCGAGCGCCAGCAGGCCGTGCTGTCCACGCTGATGGAACACACCCCGGCCGGGCTGATCCTGTCGCCGGCCGAGGGCAGCGATGCCACCCTGGTACGCCAGGCGCTGGGCGCCAACGCCAACGTGCTGCTGTTCAACCGCGAGCTGGACGGTGCCGACTGGGACTTCCTGACCCTGGACAACCAGCACGGCGCCTACCTGGCCACCCGCCACCTGATCGAGCGCGGCCATCGCCAGATCGCGTTCTTCGGCGGCCACGCCGATTCCAGCTCGTGCCACCAGCGTCGCGCCGGTTTCCAGCAGGCCCTCGCCGAGGCCGGGCTGACGCTGCCGCCAGGCTGGATGATCGAATCGGCGCCGAACCGCCTGGAAGCCGCTGCGCGTACCGACGAATTGTTCGTCGATGGCCACCGGCCGAGTGCAGCGGTCTGCTACAACGACACCGTTGCACTGGGGCTGATGCTGGGCCTCAACTCGCGCGGCATCCGCCCCGGTGGCGATTTCGCGGTCACCGGCTTCGATGACATTTCTGAAGCCTCCGTGGCGGTGCCGCCGCTGACCACCCTCACCGCCGACCCGCGCGAGCGCGGCCGGCAGGCGGCCGCACTGCTGCTGCAGCGCCTGGACGATCCGGATGCACCGCCACGGCGCACCGTCGCCCCGGTGCAGCTGCGCATCCGCGAAAGCAGCGCCGCCCGACCCAACTGATTCCCTTCAACGCACACTCCTTCCACGCAACAACGACCTTCCGCGCATCGAGGCGCGAACCGCATGCCGATCTCCGCAACGCCCCGCCCATCGGGTTCCCCCGGCAACGCACCGGCCGTCACCAACGGCAAGGCACTGGCCGTGGTCACCACCATCTTCTTCATGTGGGGCTTCCTTACCTGCCTCAATGACATCCTGATCCCGCACCTGAAGGCGGTGTTCGAGCTGAACTACGCCAAGGCGATGCTGGTGCAGTTCACCTTCTTCGGCACCTACTTCCTGATGTCGCTGCCGGCAGGCCGCCTGGTGGCGGCGCTGGGTTACAAGAAGGGCATCGTGGCCGGCCTGTTGATCGCCGGCATCGGCGCGCTGGGCTTCTGGCCGGCGGCAGAGCTGCGCGAATATGGCGCGTTCCTGGGTGCGTTGTTCGTGCTGGCTACCGGCATCACCGTGCTGCAGGTCGCCGCCAACCCCTATGTGGCGCTGCTGGGTCCGGAACAGACCAGCTCCAGCCGCCTGACCCTGGCCCAGGCGCTGAATTCGCTGGGCACGGCCATCGCGCCGATCTTCGGCGGCATGCTGATCCTGTCCAACACGGTCAAGAGCGCCGATGAACTGAAAGCGCTGCCGGTTGCCGAACAGCTGGCCTACCGCACCGCCGAGGCACAGGCCGTGCAGGGCCCGTACGTGGGCCTGGCGGTGGCGCTGGTGCTGCTGGCGCTGTTCGTGTTCCTGTTCCGCCTGCCGGCGCTGAGCGATGCGACCGAACAGGCCGACCAAGGCCATCACCACAGCTACTTCGATGCACTGCGCAAGCGCCACCTGCTGCTGGGCGTGCTGGGCATCTTCTTCTACGTCGGCGCGGAAGTGTCGATCGGCAGCTTCCTGGTCAACTACCTGTCGATGCCGAGCATCGGCGGTTTCAGCGAACAGCAGGCGACCCACTACGTGTCGGCCTACTGGACGATGGCGATGATCGGCCGCTTTGCCGGCTCGGCCCTGCTGGCGCGCTTCTCGCCCAGCCGCCTGCTGGCGATCTTCGCGCTGGTCAACGTGGGCCTGCTGGCAACGACGATGATGACCTCCGGCAGCGTCGCGCTGTACTCGGTGGTGGCGATCGGCCTGTTCAACTCGATCATGTTCCCGACCATCTTCGCGCTCAGCATCGAGCGCCTGGGCCCGCTGACCAACAAGGGCTCCAGCCTGCTGATCATGGCCATTGTCGGCGGTGCCGTGGTGCCGTACCTGCAGGGCGTGCTGGCGGACCACATCGGTGTGCAGGCCAGCTTCATCCTGCCGCTGCTGTGCTACGGCTACATCATTTTCTACGGTCTGGTCGGCGCTCGTACGCCGGCCTCCGCAACGCAGGGAGGCTGAGTCCAGAATGGGTGCCATTGTCTGCTTCGGCGAAATTTTGATCGATCTACTAGCGCAGCCGCCGGCTTCGGCCGACACCCCGCGCGCGTTCCTGCAGTACGCCGGCGGTGCGCCGGCCAACGTGGCCGTGGCCGCTGCGCGGCTGGGTGCGAAGACCCAGTTCGTCGGCATGCTCGGCCGCGACATGTTCGGTGACTTCCTGGCCGAGAGCCTGGTCGAGCACGGCGTGGGTACCGACTACATCGTGCGTACCGATGCGGCCAAGACCGCGCTGGCCTTCGTCGCGCTGGATGCCGCAGGCGAGCGCAGCTTCAGCTTCTACCGCCCGCCGGCGGCCGACCTGCTGTTCCGTGACAGCGATTTCCAGGCCGCGTGCCTGGACAACGCGCAGTGCTTCCACGTCTGTTCCAACAGCCTGACCGAAGCGGCCATCGCCGAGGCGACCTTCGCCGGTATGGACCGCGCCCGCGCCGCCGGCGCGGTGGTCAGCCTGGACCTCAACCTGCGTCCGGCGCTGTGGCCGGCCGATGTCGATCCGACACCGTGGCTGTGGCAGGCGCTGGAGCGCGCCGACCTGGTCAAGCTCTCGCGCGAGGAACTGGACTACCTGGCCGCGCCGCATGGTGCCGAGGGCGACCAGATCGTCCTGCAGCGCCTGCTGGCTGCGCAGGCACGCTGGGTCATCGTCACCGATGGCGCCGCCACGCTGCACTGGTACACCCGTGAGCAGCAGGGCCAGGTCACCAGCTTCAACGTGGCCACGGTCGATACCACCGCCGCCGGCGATGCCTTCGTCGGTGGCGTGCTGGTCGGCCTGCTGGAGCGGGGCGGGGCCGGTGCGGGCTTCGCCGCGTTCTGCCACGACCCGCAGGCCATCGCTGCCACGCTGCGCTTCGGCGCTGCGGTCGGCGCACTGGCTGTTACCCGCAAGGGCGCGTTCGCCGCGATGCCCTCGCTCGATGAAGTGCAGCAGCTGCTGCAGGCACAGGACCTTCCCGCATGAGCACCTCGCCCGATTTCCGTTCGCCCGCGTTCCTGCGCGCACACATCGCCGACACGATGGCGTTCTACCACCCGCGCTGCATCGATCCGAACGGCGGTTTCTTCCACTACTTCCGTGATGACGGCAGCATCTACGATGCCAGCCACCGCCACCTGGTGAGCAGCACGCGTTTCGTCTTCAACTATGCGATGGCCTACCGCGAATTCGGCAATACCGAGTACCGCGAGGCGGTCGAGCACGGCGTGCGCTACCTGCGCGAGGTGCACCGCAACCCGGCCACCGGCGGCTATGCCTGGACCCTGCGCGATGGCAAGGTCGAGGACGACATGAACCACTGCTACGGCGTGGCCTTCGTGCTGCTGGCCTACAGCTGTGCGCTGAAGGCCGGCGTCGAGCAGGCCCGCGCGTGGATGGACGAAACCTGGCAGCTGCTGGAAGCACGCTTCTGGGAGCCGCAGCACGGCCTCTACAAGGACGAAGCCGATGGCCAGTGGAACTTCACCGGCTACCGCGGGCAGAACGCCAACATGCACATGTGCGAGGCGATGCTGGCCGCGTTCGAGGCCAGTGGCGAGCAGCGCTATGTCGAGCGCGCGCTGCAGCTGGCCGACAACATGACCCGCCGCCAGGCCGCCAAGGCCGGCGGGCTGGTCTGGGAACACTATGACGTGAACTGGGAGATCGACTGGGATTACAACCTGGACAATCCCAAGCACCTGTTCCGCCCGTGGGGCTTCCAGCCCGGCCACCAGACCGAGTGGGCCAAGCTGCTGCTGATCCTTGACCGCCACGTGCAGGCCGACTGGCTGGTGCCGACCGCGCAGCATCTGTTCGACGTGGCCGTCGAGCGCAGCTGGGACGAGGCACGCGGTGGCCTGTACTACGGCTTCGCGCCGGAGTCGCGCCGCCAGCCGGGCATGGACGGCGCGCCGATCGGCGGCGACAGCTTCGTCTGCGACGACGACAAGTACTTCTGGGTGCAGGCTGAGACGCTGGCCACCGCGGCGCTGATGGCCAAGCGCACCGGCGATGACCGCTACTGGCAGTGGTACGAGCGCATCTGGGCGTATTCGTGGGAGCACTTCGTCGACCACCAGTACGGCGCCTGGTTCCGCATCCTCGATGCCGACAACCGCAAGTACAGCGACGAGAAGAGCCCGGCCGGCAAGGTGGATTACCACACCATGGGCGCGTGCTACGAAGTGTTGAACGTCGTTCGTTGAGATCTGCCGCGCTGCGCGCTCGCCGGACGTGGTCCGGCGCTACCGTGGCGTGTTGCATTGGTAGCGCCGGGCCATGCCCGGCGGAAATCCCAGGAGCATCACGTGCATCGTCTTTCCCTCGTTGTCCGTCTGCTCCTGCTGCTGGTCGTGGCGGTTGCATTCCCTGTCGCCGCCGCGCCGCTGCAGGCGCAGTGGGAATTCCGCCTGCTGCCCGGCGATGCGCAGGGTGCCGCCCACCCCGGGCTTCAGCAGTGGCGGACGGCCACGGTGCCCGGCAGCGTGCACACCGACCTGCTGGCCCACGAACTGATCCGCGATCCCTACGTGGGCGCCGCCGAAGCGGAGCTGCAATGGATCGGCCTGGCGAGCTGGGAGTACCGCGCACGCTTCGACGTGGATGCGGCGACCCTGGCCAAGCCGAATGCCGAACTGCGCTTCGACGGGCTGGACACCTATGCCGAGGTCACCCTCAACGGCAAGCCGCTGCTGCGCGCGGACAATGCACACCGCACCTGGCACGCGCGGGTGGAAGGGCGCCTGCAGGCGACGGGCAATGAACTGCTGATCGTGTTCCGCTCGCCCATCCGCACGCTGCTGCCCGGCGTACAGGCGATGCCGCACAGGATCGCCGGCAACTATCCCTCGCCCTATGGTGATGAGCCGAAGGATGCGATGGTCGGCAACTTCGCGCGCAAGCCGGCCTATCACTTCGGCTGGGACTGGGGCCCGCGCTATGTCACCACCGGTGTCTGGCGTGGCGTGGACCTGCAGGCCTGGGATACGCACCGGCTGACTGACCTGGCCGTGCGCACCGATGCACTGGACAGCCGGCAGGCGAAGCTGGCGGTGCTGCTGCAGGTGGAGCAGGGCAATGCCGCCGGTTCGGCCGTGGTGGATGTGGACGTGCGCGACCCCGAGGGCCGCAGCGTGGCCCAGGTGCAGCGTACGGTGCTGCTGAAACCGGGCGCGAACACTGTCGAGATTCCCGTTGAACTGGCTGATCCGCGGCGCTGGTGGCCGGTCGGCCACGGCGCGCAGGACCGCTACAGCGTGCAGGCACGCCTGGAGGGCGGGCGTTCCGCTGAACTGGCGCGCGAACAGCGCATCGGCCTGCGCACCGTCGAGCTGCGCCGCGAGGAAGATGGCAAGGGTGGGCAGGGCTTCGCCTTCGTCATCAACGGCGTGGAGATCTTCGCCAAGGGCGCCAACGTCATTCCGTTCGATGCGTTCCCCGCCCGCGTTGATCCTGCGCGGCTGCGCCAGGTGCTGACCGCCGCGCGCGACGCCAACATGAACATGCTGCGCAACTGGGGCGGTGGCTACTACGAGGACGACGCGTTCTTCGACATCGCCGACGAGCTGGGCCTGCTGGTCTGGCAGGACTTCATGTTCGGCGGCGGCATGCAGCCCGGCTACGATCCCGCGTTCCGCGCCAGCGTGGTGGCCGAGGCGCGCGACAACGTTCGCCGCCTGCGGCACCACCCCAGCATCGTGCTGTGGTGTGGCAACAACGAGGAAGAAACCGCCTGGAAGGACTGGGGCCACGGCCGTGACCTGAATGCGGCCGACCCGGCATTCGCAGCGAAGGTGTGGCAGGGCTATGTGGACCTGTTCGGCCATGATCTGCGCCAGGTCGTGGGTGAGGAGGGCCTGGGCGTGCCGTACTGGTCCAGCTCGCCCAGCAACGACCTGGACGAAAAGGCCAACGATTCCACCCGCGGCGACAAGCACTACTGGCAGGTCTGGGGCAATCCGGCGCTGCCGGTGCAGGCGTACCTGCACGAGACCCCGCGCTTCATGTCCGAGTACGGCCTGCAGGCCTGGCCGGCGGTGGCGACGGTGGACCAGATCGCGAGCCGTGACGAGCAGGGCATCGACAGTCCGGTGATCCGTGCCCACCAGAAGTTCATGGCAGGCGAGGGCAACAGCCGGCTGCTGCACTACATCGCGCTGGGCTATGGCACGCCGAAGGACTTCGAGGATTTCGTCTACCTCAGCCAGGTGATGCAGGCCGATGGCATTGCCCTGGCGGCATTGCACCACCGTGCATCGCGGCCGTACACGATGGGTTCGCTGTACTGGCAGCTCAACGACGTGTGGCCGGGCGCATCGTGGTCCAGCGTCGATTACTACGGGCGCTGGAAGGCGCTGCACTTCGCTGCACGGCGCTTCTTCGCGCCGGTGACCGTGGCAGCGCTGCGTGATGAAGGCAGCACGCGGGTGCGCCTGATCAACGATGGTGCGGCGGTGCAGGCGACCTGGCGGCTGCGGGTGATGGACGTGGACGGCAAGGTACTGCGCCGCCGCGAAGTGCCGGTGAGCCTGGCCGCGGCGGGCGTCACCCCCGTGGGTGACTTGGCCGATGCCGAACTGCTGGCAGGCGCGGACCCGAAGCGCACCGTGGCGGTGTTCGAGCTGCTGCAGGAGGGCAAGGTGAGTGCACGCCAGGTGGTCGGCTTCGTGGAGGCCAAGGACCAGGTACTGCCGCGGCAGGCTTTGAAGGCGGTGCTGGCCATCGACGGCGACCATTACCGGTTGCGCCTGCAGAGTGCGGCCTATGTGCGCGCGGCGTGGATCGACTTTGGCGCGCTGGACGTGCAGGTGGAAGACAACCTGCTGGACCTGTTGCCGGGCGATACCCGTGACATCGCCGTACGCGGCCCGGTGGATCTGGCGACGCTGCGCGAAGCGCTGAAGATCAAGACCCTCAACGATCGTTGAGCGTGATCGGGTGGGTGCGGACCGTTGGTGGTGGGTGCGGACCGTTGGTCCGCACGCCTTACGGGTTACAGCTGGATCTGCTGGAAATTCTCGACGCGGTCGTGGCCGTTGGCGGCCTGGCCGGTGCGCGGCATCGGGTAGTCCTCCAGGCGGTCGATCAGGCGCGTCTGCAGGCCAGCCTCGCGGGCGGCATCCAGTTCTTCCACCACGTCCGACAGGAACAGGATCTCACCGGCCGGCACGCCGATCGCCTGCACGATGTTGCGATAGCTGTCCGCCTCGCGCTTGCCGCCGATCTCGGTATCGAACCAGCCCGATACCAGCGGGCTCAGGTCGCCTGCATCGCTGAAGCCGAAGAACAGCTTCTGCGCCGGCACCGAGCCGGAGGAGTACACGTACAGCGGCAGGCCCGAGGCATGCCAGCCCTTCAGCACCGGCGCCACTTCCGGGTAGAAGTGCGCGGTGTAATCGCCGCGGCGGTAGCCGGCATCCCAGATCAGGCCCTGCAGGGCCTTCAGCGCAGTGTGCTTGCGGTCCTGGTCGATCCAGCCCTGCAGCGTCTCGGCCACCAGGCTGTCCTGGCAGGCGCCACCGATCTCGGTGGCCACCGCATCCAGCCAGCGGCGCACCTCCGGCTGCTGGCCGTGTTCGGCCACGAAGGCCGGCAGGGCCTGGCGGGCATAGGGGAACAGCACGTTCTTGACGAACGAGATGCTGCTGGTGGTGCCTTCGATGTCGGTCAGGATGACGCGGGGCTGCATGGATCAGGACGCCTGGGTGGGAACGTAACGGGGGAATTTCTGCGCAATGTCGGTGCCGGTGAAGTGACCGACCCAGCCGTCCGGCTCGGTGAAGAAGCGGATGGCCACGAAGCTCGGCTCATCGCCCATGTCGAACCAGTGGGTGGTGCCGTCCGGCACGGCGATCAGGTCATCCTTCACGCACTCGATCTCGTAGACCTTGTCACCCACGTGCAGGGTGAACAGGCCCGAGCCTGCGACGAAGAAGCGCACCTCGTCTTCCTTGTGGAAGTGTTCGTCGAGGAACTTCTTGCGCAGTTCGGCGCGGTTCGGGTTGTCCGGGGCGATCGACGCCACGTCCACGCTCTTGAAGCCGCGCTCGGCGACCAGGCGGTCGATGTCCGCACGGTAGGCAGCGAACACTTCGTCCTGGCTGGCGCCCGGCGCGACCGGCGCGGTGGCCTGCCAGCGCTCGAAGGTGACGCCGATCTTCTGCAGTTCGGCCGCGATGATCGCGCCGTCCTGGGAATCCAGCAGCGGTGATTCGGGATGGGTGTCGTCGTAGATGCGCAGTCGGCTCATGGCGGCAGCTTGAACGTCTCGGGGGGAAGACAGGGTAACAGGGTGGTGAAGGGCGGCAGATTCCGGATTGGAATCTGCACCCCGGCGCCGGTTCAGCCGCGCAGCTTGCGCAGTTCCAGCTCGCAGTGGAACAGGAACTCGAAGGCTTCCATGTGGCGGCGTGCTTCGGCCATGTCGCGGCCCCAGGCATACAGGCCGTGGCCGTCGATCAGGTAGCCCCACAGGGGCTGGGTGTCGAGCAGGGCATCGACCTGCGCCGACAGCACGTTCATGTCCTGGGTATTGGCGAACACCGGCACGTCGATGGCCATTTCGTGGGTGCTGTTGCCGGCGAAGGCCTTCAGCAGCTCGTAGCCTTCGATGCGGATGTGGCCCTGCGGCGCGTACAGGCGCGAGGCGATGGTCTGCACCGGTGAATGGGTGTGCAGCACGCAGCCGATTTCCGGGAAGCGGCGGTACAGCTGAGTGTGCAGCAGGGTCTCGGCGGACGGGCGCAGCGGGCGGCCGACGGCGAGGCCGTCGAAATCCACCACCATGATGTCGTCCTCGATGAGGCGGCCCTTGTCCTTGCCCGAGACCGTGATCGCGGCGTGGCGGTCGTCCAGGCGGTGGGAGAAGTTGCTGCTGGTGGCCGGGGTCCAGCCGGCGTGGGCCAGTTCGCGGACGTTGTCGATCAGCAGCTGGGCCAGTTCGCTCAGGCGCGCGGTGTCGTAGGGGAAGGTGGGGGCGTTCATGCGGTCGATTTTACTGGATTCGGCCAACGGCTGAGCCCCTCGTGGCGGGTTGGTCGGGTTGATTCCTTGGGTGGGCCGGCCGGGGGGGGGGGGGGGGGG
>NZ_JBYSZR010000032.1:0-18688 GCF_058787375.1 Stenotrophomonas sp. FW305-3-2-15-E-LB1 | reverse complement strand
ACGCCGTGAACCCATCCATGGGGGCTCGTAGGCGCCATCCATGGCGCCTGCGGTCCCGCCAGCCCACCCCGGCCGGCCACGGACAGGTTCCGTGCGCGCCAGCCACGGAGTGAAGAAGGCAAGGCAGAAGCGGGTCGCGGCGCTGCGCTTGCTCGGAGCGGAGCATGGCTCCGCTCTACAGAAGATTCATTCCCCAGACGGAACTCATCCACGCATGGCGTGGATCTACCGAACGCGCCGGGAGAGTGTCGAAGGCGGGGAGGGGTGAGGTTGCGGGGGCGTGAGCCGCATGGATGCGGCGACCGAGCTTACAGGGACGTACTTGCAGCGTCCCCCGCAATCTCACCCCTCCCCGCCAACCCCTCAGCCCAGCCGTTGCTGTTGACGTTGCTCCAGCGGGTGCAGGGCCGCAGGCCCTGCAATACAGAAAACCCTTACTGGCCCCGCAGGCGGCTGTGCTTGAAGCCGTAGCAGAAATAGATCACGAAGCCGACGAACGTCCACACACCCATCAGCATCCAGTTGTGCATCGTCATCGCCGACAGCAGCGCCAGGCAGCTCAGCACGCCCAGGGTGCAGATCAGCCACGCCATCGGCATGCGGAACGGACGCGGCAGGTCCGGCTGGGTGCGGCGCAGGATCAGCACGCCCGCACACACGGCCGCAAACGCGATCAGGGTGCCCATCGAGGTCAGTTCACCCAGGATGTCCAGCGGGAACAGCGCCGCCAGCAGGGCGATGCCGATGCCGGTGATGACCGTGTTGATGTGCGGGGTGCGGTACTTCGGGTGGATCTTGGTGAACACCGGCGGCAGCAGGCCATCGCGCCCCATGATCATGAAGATGCGCGGCTGGCCGATGATCATCACCAGCACCACCGAGGACAGGCCGACCAGGGCGCCGACCTCGACCACCCAGCGCAGCCAGCCCAGCTGCGGGTGCGCCGCCACGGCGGTCACCACCGGTTCGTCGGTGCCCAGCAGCTGGTACGGCACCAGGCCGGTCATCACCGCCGCCATGGCGATGTACAGCACCGTGCAGATCACCAGCGACAGCATCATGCCGATCGGCATGTCGCGCTGCGGGTTCTTCGATTCCTGCGCCGCCACCGACACCGCCTCGAAGCCGATGTAGGCGAAGAACACCATGGCCGCGCCGCGCAGCACGCCTTCCATCCCGTACTTGCCCGGGCCTTCGTTGGCCGGGATGAACGGGGTCCAGTTGCTGGTGTCCATGTACTTCCAGCCGACCACGATGACCAGCACGATCAGGCCGGTCTTCAACACGACCATCGCCATGTTCATCGCCGAGGACTTGCTGATGCCGACGTAGCACAGCCAGGTCAGCAGCAGTACCAGGATGGCGGCGGGCAGGTTGGCGATGGCGCCGGTGGGGCGCAGCTGCGCGTCCAGTGGTGCACTGACCAGCGCCGCTGGCAGGTGGATGTCGAACTGGCTGAGCAGGCTGAGGAAGTAGCCGGTCCAGCTGACCGCCACCGCCGAGGCCGATACGCCGTACTCGAGCACCAGCATCCAGCCGATGAACCAGGCCGAGAGTTCGCCGAAGGTGGCGTAGGTGTAGGTGTAGGCGCTGCCGGACACCGGCACCATCGAGGCGAACTCGGCATAGGCCAGCGCGCAGAAGGCGCAGCAGACCGCGGCCAGCACGAAGGACAGCATGATGGCCGGGCCGGCATGGTTGGCCGCGGCCTGGCCGGTGATGACGAAGATGCCGCCGCCGATGACCGCGCCGATGCCCAGCGCGGTCAGGCCCCAGGGGCCGAGGTGGCGGCGCAGGCTCAGGCCGTTGGCGTCTTCATGGGCGGCATGCGGGTGCTTGGTGGCCCACAGTTGCTTGAACATGTGTGTCGATCTTTTCGAAGCGCGCCGCGGATGGCGCGCGGGGAGAAACGGACGGGCCGGCGCGAGGCCGGCCCGTAGGCACATCAGGGAGACTTGGCCAGCTTGCTGTTGCGGATGCCGTAGCCGAGGTAGATCAGCAGGCCCAGCACGGTCCAGCCGACGAACAGGTGCCAATGCACCACGAACGCCTGCCAGAACAGGAACAGGCAGGTGGCCGCGCCCAGCGGGCAGATGATCCACACCGCCGGCACGCGGAACGGGCGGTGCAGGTCCGGCTTGGTATAGCGCAGGACCAGCACGCCGATGCAGACGGTGGCGAAGGCCAGCAGGGTGCCCATCGAGACCAGTTCACCCAGCACGTTCAGCGGCACCAGGCCGGCCAGTGCAGCGGCGATCACGCCGACCACGATCGTGGCCCAGTACGGGGTGCGGAAGCGGGCGTGGACCTTGCCGAAGAACTTCGGCAGCAGGCCGTCGCGCGAGATCGTGTAGGCGATGCGGGTCTGGCCCATCATCATCACCAGGATCACCGAGGACAGGCCGGCGATGGCGCCGATCTCGACGGCGGTCTTCAGCCACGCCAGCTGTGGGTAGCCTTCCAGCGCGGTGGCCACTGGCTTGTCGGTGCCCAGCAGGTGGTACGGCATCATGCCGGTCAGCACCGCGCAGACGATGATGTAGACGATGGTGCACACGGCCAGCGAGCCGAGCAGGCCGATCGGCATGTTGCGCTGCGGGTCCTTGGTTTCGCCGGCGGCGGTGGAAACCGCGTCGAAGCCGATGTAGGCGAAGAACACGATGGTGGCGGCGCGGAAGATGCCGCTCCAGCCGAACTCGCCCGGCCCGGTGTTTTCAGGGATGAAGGGGTGCCAGTTGCCCGGATCGATATGCGCCGCGCCGATGCCGATGAACAGGCAGATGACGGTGACCTTGATGGCCACGATGATCGCGTTGACGAAGGCGGACTGGGTGACGCCGACGTACAGCAGGCCCGACACCGCCGCGATGATCAGCACTGCCGGCAGGTTGAACAGCTTGCCGGAGGCGACGAACTCGCTGCCGGTCCAGGCGATCGGCGCTGCACTGAGCGCGTCCGGGAACGGCATGTTCAGCGTGCTGGTGAGGAAGCTGATCAGGTAGGCCGACCAGCCCACCGCGACCGAGGCCGAGGCGAACAGGTATTCCAGCACCAGGCACCAGCCGATGAACCAGGCCATGCCTTCGCCGAGGGTGGCGTAGGAGTATGAGTAGGCGCTGCCGGAGACCGGCATCATCGCCGCGAACTCGGCGTAGCACAGGCCCGCCAGCGCGCAGGCGAAGCCGGCGATGACGAACGAGAGCATGACCGCCGGGCCGGCATGGTTGGCCGCGGCCTGGCCGGTCAGCACGAAGATGCCTGCGCCGATCACCGCACCGATGCCGAGCATGATGAGGTGTTTCGCCGTGAGGGTCCGTTTCAACGTGGCTTCGCCGTCCAGGCTGCCTTCGATGGGTTCGCCAGCATCGACGTGCCCGGCCGGTTGAACCGGCTTGACCCTCAACAGTGCTTTCAGCATGCAGAACTTTCCTGATGATCGGATTGGGGCCGCCGATGCGTTGCCGGCGGCCTGGAATGGTGAAGGCCGCGCGAACGGCCCGCTGTACCTTAGCCAAAGCTGAAGCCACCGCACAAGCGCAATCGCAACAATGACCGGCGATAATGGGCAGTATTTTTCCGATTGCCCCGCATTCATGAATCAACCTGCCGAATCCCTTGCCGCGCTTGATGATCAGCTGCGTGGCCTGCTGCATGACTACGCCCGCCGGGAGCCATCCCACGACGCGCTGGCTGCCGAATTCAGCACATTGATCGACGACCCGCAGGATCCTTTCTGTCGTGAACGTCTGGCCGGGCACTTCACGGCCAGCTGCTGGCTGGTCAGTGCCGACGGCCAACGCCTGCTGCTGACCCACCATCGCAAGCTGCAGCGTTGGCTGCAGCTGGGCGGCCATGCCGATGGCGACCGCGACCTGGGACGCGTGGCGCTGAAGGAAGCGGAAGAGGAATCAGGCCTGGCCGGCTTGGTCCTGGATGACCCGGCCATCTTCGACCTGGACAAGCATTGGATTCCCGAACGCACCGACGTGCCCGGGCACTGGCACTACGACGTGCGTTTCGTGATCCGTGCCGTGGGGGGCGAGGCGTTCGTGCTCAGCGAGGAATCGCTCGACCTGGCCTGGCGCCCGGTGGCCGAGGTTGCCGAAGATCCGGAATCGGACGCATCAATGCAGCGCATGGCCCGCCGCTGGCTGTCGTGCTGACAGGGGCAGCCACGCATGGCGTGGCTCTACTGCAGTAGATCCACGCCATGCGTGGATGGCGCGGTGTCGGATGCATTTCCGCCGGGCACGGCCCGGCGCTGCCGTCGTGCGGGCCGGGCCATGCCCGGCGACGCCTTCATCAATACAGAATGCGGGTGCGCAGGGTGCCCGGAATGGCCGCCAGCTCGTCACGCACCGCACCGGCCTGTTCCTCGCTGGCGGTGATGTCGATCACCACGTAGCCCACCTTCGGGTCGGTGCGCAGGAACTGGCCGTCGATGTTGACGTTGTGCCGCGAGAAGATCTCGTTGACCTTGGACAGCACGCCGGGCACGTTCTGGTGGATGTGCAGCAGGCGCAGGCTGTCGGCGTGCTCGGGCAGGGTCACTTCCGGGAAGTTGACCGCCGACAGGGTGCTGCCGTTGTCGCTGTAGCGCACCAGCTTGGCCGCCACTTCAATGCCGATGTTGTCCTGCGCTTCCAGGGTGCTGCCGCCCACGTGCGGGGTCAGGATGACGTTGTCGTGGCGGGTCAGCGGCGATTCGAAGATATCGCCATTGCCCTTGGGCTCGACCGGGAACACGTCCAGGGCCGCGCCGCCGATGTGGCCACTGGCCAGGGCCGCGTCCAGTGCGTCGATATCGACCACGGTCCCGCGCGCGGCATTGATCACGTGCGCGCCGCGGCGCATCTTCGCCAGCTCGGTGGCGCCGATCATCCACTGCGTGGACGGGGTTTCCGGCACGTGCAGGGTGACGATGTCGGCGCGCGCCAGCAGGTCGTCCAGGCTGGCGGCGGCACGGGCATTGCCCAGCGACAGCTTGGTTTCCACGTCGTGGAAGATCACCTGCATGCCCAGCGATTCGGCCAGCACGCCGACCTGGGTGCCGATGTGGCCGTAGCCGATGATGCCCAGCGTCTTGCCACGCACCTCGTGGCTGCCGCTGGCCGACTTCGACCAGCCGCCGCGATGGCATTCGGCGTTCTTCTGCGGAATGCCACGGGTCAGCATGATGGCCTCAGCGATGACCAGCTCGGCCACGCTGCGGGTATTAGAGTAGGGCGCGTTGAACACCGGGATGCCGGCCAGCTCGGCCGCGTCCAGGTCGACCTGGTTGGTGCCGATGCAGAAGCAGCCCACCGCGATCAGGCGCTTGGCCTCGGCCAGCACCTCGGCGCTGAGCTGGGTGCGCGAGCGGATGCCGACGATGTGCGCCTCGGCGATGCGCGCCTTCAGTTCGTCCTCCGGCAGCGCCTTGCTGTGCGCTTCGATCTGGCTGTAGCCGGCGGCGCTGAACACCTCCACGGCGGTCTGGCTGACCCCCTCCAGCAACAGCACGCGGATATCCTGCTTCGGGAACGAGGTCTTCTTCGGCGACATGGTACGGCACGGCCAGTGGGACAGGGGCTGACCACTATGCCAGATCGGCGCGGCCATGGTGCAGTGCGGAAATAGTTGCATCCGTAGCCATTCCGGGTGATTGCCGGGGCTGGACGCTGGCCCGCGGCGCTGGCACGCTTGCCCGTTCTTCACGCACCGCGCTGGACCGTCATGACCGATTCCCGCATCGCCTCGCTGCAGCAGGCCTGTCCCGGCCTGAAGCTGAAGACCGACCCTGCCGACCTGGAGCATTACGGCCGCGACTGGACCCGGCGCTGGACCCCGGCGCCACTGGCCATCGCCCTGCCGGCATCGGTGGAGGAGGTGCAGGCCGTGATGCGCTGGAGCGCGGCGGAGGGCGTGGCGGTGGTGCCTTCCGGCGGTCGCACCGGCCTGTCCGGCGGCGCCGTGGCGGCCAACGGCGAGCTGGTGCTGAGCCTGGAGCGGATGAACAAGGCGCTGGCCTACGATGCGGTCGACCGCACCCTGGTGGTGCAGGCGGGCATGCCGCTGGAGGCACTGCACAACGCCGCGCTGGACCACGGCTTGATCTACCCGGTGGATTTCGCCGCGCGCGGCTCGTGCTCCATCGGCGGCAACATCGCCACCAATGCCGGTGGCATCCGCGTGATCCGCTACGGCAACACCCGCGAATGGATCGCCGGGTTGAAGGTGGTCACCGCCAGTGGCGAACTGCTGGAACTCAACAAAGGCCTCATCAAGAATTCCAGTGGCTACGATTTCCGCCAGCTGATGATCGGGTCCGAGGGCACGCTGGGCGTGATCGTCGAGGCCACGGTGAAGCTGACCGATCCGCCGCCGGCCAGCAACGTGATGCTGCTGGCGGTGCCGAGCTTCGACGTGCTGATGCAGGTGTTTGCGGCCTTCCGCGCACGCCTGCAGCTGCAGGCCTTCGAATTCTTCACCGAGCGCGCGCTCGAGCATGTGCTGGCCCACGGCGCGCAGGCCCCGTTCGACGAGGTGCACCCGTATTACGTGGTCACCGAATTCGCCGCCAACGATGAGGCGCAGGAAGCGGCGGCCATGGCGGCCTTCGAGGACTGCATGGGCAACGGCTGGGTCAGCGACGGCGTGATCAGCGCCAGCGATGCTCAGGCGGCGCAGCTGTGGCGCCTGCGCGAGGGCATCACCGAAGCGGTGGCCCGCTACAAGCCATACAAGAACGATGTCTCGGTGCGGATCTCGGCGATGCCGGCGTTCCTGGCCGAGACCCAGGCACTGATCGGCGAGGCGTATCCGCACTTCGACGTTGTCTGGTTCGGCCACATCGGCGATGGCAACCTGCATATCAACGTGCTGAAGCCGGACGACACCAGTGATGCCGATTTCGTGACCCAGTGCGAGCACGTGACCAAGCTGCTGGCGCAGGTGCTGGCGCGCTTCGATGGCAGCATTTCGGCCGAACATGGCATCGGCCTGGTCAAGAAGGGCTACCTGGACAGCACGCGCGGCCCGGCGGAAATCGCGCTGATGAAGGCGGTCAAGCGCGCCTTCGATCCCGAAGCGCGGCTGAATCCAGGCAAGCTGTTCGACGCCTGATGCAGGCAAAGACTTCACACAACCATTACGCTCCCTGCAACTCCACTGATGGCCTGACCACGATGACCCGTCCGCTCCTGCTGCTCGCCCTGCTGTCCCTGCCGCTGGCCGGCTTCGCTTCCAGCTTCGCTGGCACCTCGGCGGGTTCGGCCACCGGTGCGTCTTCCGGTTCCTCGGGCAGCAGCTCGGGTGATGACAAGGTGGTGCTGGCTGCGCGCGATGATGCTGCCGCATTCGTGGCCAGCGACGGCCAGATCCGCGGTGCGCGCCTGCAGGCGGCGCTGGTGCACCTGCGCGAGCAGGATGCCGCTGCCCAGCAGCAGAGCGATCTGCAGCTGGCCCGCGCGCTGCTGGCCCGCTGAACCGGCCTTCCGGTAGTGCCGGCCGCTGGCCGGCAACGCCATGACATCTGCACGAAACGCAGCCACGCAGGGCGTGGCTCTATTGCTGATCGCGCACGCCGCGCATGCGGCCGATCGCCTGCAGCTTGATCCCGCCGGACTGAGCGAGCCGCAGCAGCAGCTGGCCCGGCAGACGCTGGACGATGTGCAGGCACTGCTGCCGGATGGCCTGCTGCGCGCGCTGCCTGCGCAGGTGCGGGTGTCGTGGCGCGATGACCTGCCGGGGCAGGTGCACGGCCGCGCATTCGCCGGACGCATTGCGCTGCGCCTGGATCTGCTGGATGACAGCCAGGCGGGGGCGCGCCGTGCGCGTCGCAGCGCGCTGGTCCACGAACTCACCCATGTAGCAGACCGCAGCGGCGCGAACTGGTCGCACAGCGCGCGCTGGCGTGATCTGGCCGGTTGGCAGCGCAGGCCCTGGCACCTGGGGCGCGGCGACAACCACTTCAGCGACCGCAGCCCGGATCGCTACGAACTGACGGACCCGGCTGAATACCTGGCGGTGAATGCCGAGCGTTTCGTGCTCGACGCCGAATTCGCCTGCCGCCGTCCCGCCTTGGCGCAGTGGTACCAGCAGCATTTCGGCACGCCGCCCTCCTTGCCGACGGTGCAGTGCGATGGCACGGTGCCGCTGCTGCAGGCTGAGGCGGAGGAGGGCGCGGCGTCGTTGCTGCAGCTGGATCCTGCCCGCGTCTTCGCCGTCGATTACCTGTTCGCCGAGGGCAGTGCGCAGCCGATGAGCCGCTGGGGCCACAGCATGCTGCGCCTGGTCATCTGCCGCCCGGGCCGCGCGCCGGGGCCGGATTGCCGGCTGGATCTGGAGTATCACCGCGTCCTGTCCTTCCGCGCCTTCGTCGGCGACGTGCAGATTTCCAACTGGCGGGGGCTGACCGGCGGCTATCCGTCGCGGTTGTTCGTGTTGCCGTTGCAGCAGGTGGTGGACGAGTACACCAAGGTCGAACTGCGCGGGCTGCAATCACTGCCGCTGGCGCTTGATCGCAGCGAAATCGCCAGCCTGCTCGAGCGCACCGCACAGGTGCACTGGAGCTATGACGGGCGCTATTACTTCGTCAGCAACAACTGTGCGGTGGAAACCGCCAAGCTGCTGCAGGCCGGGGTTCCACGGCTGGGCGAGGCCGGCCTGGCCCAGCTGACCCCGCGCGGGTTGCGCCGGCGACTGGTGCGGCTGGATGCACTGGATGAGCGGGTGCTGGACGACCGTGCCGGCGCGCAGGCCCAAGGCTATTACTTCGCATCGGCACGCGACCATTACCAGCAGTTGTTTGCGGTTGCTGCCGCGCAGAACTCCCTGCCGACGCACGATGTGCAGGCTTGGCTGAAGCTGCCCGCGCGGCAGCGTGCGCCGTGGCTGCTGCAGGGCGATGTGCGCGCGAGCGCCGGGTTGCTGTTGCTGGAACAGGCCGCACAGCGCCGTGCTGAGCTGCGGGCGCGGGACACCCTGAAGCGGCGCCTGCTGGCCGCGCTGGAAAGCGAGGCCACCGCGCAGCTGCGCGGCCTGCTTGAACAGAGCGGGCAGTGGTTGCGGCCGGGTCGCCTGCTGGCCGATGGCGGCTATGGGCTGCCGCTGGCCGAAGAGCAGGCCGTGGTTGCCGGGGCCGTGGCCACCGCCAGTGCAGCGGCCGTGCCCGGCTGGCAGTCGCTGCGCCAGCAGCTGCGCGTGCAGCTGCCTGCCGGGCAGCGGCAGGAACTGGATGACATCGACGCCAACCTCGCGGCCCTCGGCCAGCGGCTGCGTGAGCAGGCCGCCGCACCGGTCGCGGGCGTCGCCGTTCCCTGATCAGGGCGTGCTGCGGCTGCGGTCAGGCGGCTTTCAGGCCCTGCCGGTGCCAAGGTGGTACGGTCAGGTGTCCTCAGCAGTATCGACAAGGAGTCGAGCCATGCGTGTAGTTCCCGGCCTGTTGGCAGCCTCCCTGGGCATCCTCCTCACCGCCTGCCAGCCTGCGGCAGCACCTCCCGCAGCGGCGACCGCCGCCGATCTGCCGCCACCCGTGCCGGAGCCGGCGACGGAGGCCGCAGCCGCCAGCGAAACCGCTTACCGCTGCGGCGACCTGGATGTCCAGGCGCGCTTCGAGGGCGAGGACGCGGCGACGGTGACGATCGGTGAACGCCGCTTCGCGCTGCGCGCGGAACGGGTGGCGTCCGGGGCGAAGTACAGCGATGGCAAGGGCAACAGCTTCTGGGCCAAGGGCAGCGATGATGGCCTGTTGAGCCTGAAGGGTGAGCCCGATCGCGAGTGCCATGCCCAGCAGGGCATCGAAGGCGATGGCAGCGCGGGCAAGGCCGCATTCCGTGCCACTGGCAACGAGCCCGGCTGGCTGGCCGTGGTCGACGGCGATGCGCCGGGCCTGCAGGTGGACGTGGACTACGGCGAGCGCCGTTTCCAGGTAGCCGCGCCCACCACCGGTGCGGATGGCTGGGCGGGCAAGGCTGCCGATGGCACCGACATCAAGCTGAGCTTCCAGCGCACCACCTGCCAGGACAGCATGAGCGGCGAATCGTTCGAGGCCAAAGCGATGCTGACCGTCGGTGCTCGCCAGTACCACGGTTGCGGCAATTTCGGCGGCAGATAAGCGCAACCCTGTAGAGCCGAGCCCATGCTCGGCTCCACGGGATGCGATAGCGCTTAGTCGGCGCGGCCGGCGAATTCGCCGGTGGCGGTGTTCACCAGCACGCGCTCGCCGTTGGCGATGTACTCCGGCACCATGATTTCAATGCCGGTGTTCAGCTTGGCCGGCTTCGGGCGCTTGGTGGCGGTGCCGCCCTTCAGCTCCGGCGGGGTTTCAATCACTTCCAGCACCACCGAGGCGGGCAGCTGGATCGCCACCGGCTGCTCGTCGATGACCTGCACATAGATGCCGGTCAGGCCGTCGGTGATGTAGCCGGCGTCGTCGCCGATCACGTCGGCGTCGAGGGTGTAGGGGGTGTAGTCCTCGTCATCGAGGAACACGAACGCATCGCCGTCCTTGTACGAATAGGTGGACTGGCGGCGCAGCAGTTCGACTTCGACCAGGTTGTCGTCGGCATCGAAGCTGGCGTCGAGCTTGTTGCCACCCGGCACGCTGTACATGATGAAGCGGAAGCGGACGTTGCCGCCGCGGCCCTGCGGCGAGCTGCGTTCGATGTCGCGGATCTGGTACACGCCGTTGTTGTACTCGACGACGTTGCCCTTCTTGATGTCGTTGGCTTTCATGATGTTGTTGGTCGTTGGGGGTGGGCGCCGTCCCGGCGCCCGGGGGGAATCACTTCGGAGCGAGGCGGGTAGCGCCGTCCAGGCGGATGGTCTCGCCGTTGAGATAGGTATTGCCGAGAATGAAGCCGACCAGGCTGGCGAAGTCGTCCGGCTTGCCCAGGCGCGACGGGAACGGGATGGACGCGGCCAGCGACTGCTGCACGGCTTCGGGCATGCCATCGACCATCGGCGTCCAGAACACGCCCGGGGCAATGGTGTTGACGCGGATGCCGAACCGCGAGAGCTCGCGGGCCATCGGCAGGGTCATCGACACCACGCCGCCCTTGCTGGCGGCATAGGCGGCCTGGCCGATCTGGCCTTCGTAGGCGGCGATGCTGGCGGTGTTGATGATCACGCCGCGCTCGCCGTCTTCGCCAGCGTCGTTGTGCTGCATGCGGTTGGCCGCGGCCTTGGCGACGTTGAAGCTGCCGACCAGGTTGACCATCACCGTGCCCTGGAAGCCGGCCAGCGGCATCGGACCCTCTTTGCCCAGCACGCGGCCGGCGCCGAGGATGCCGGCGCAGTTCATCGCCACGTTCAGGCCGCCGAGGAAATCGTGGGCCTGGTCGATGGCTGCGGCAACGGCCGCCTCATCGCTGACGTTGACGTTGAAATAGCGGGCCGTGTCGGCGCCCAGCCCGGCTACGGCGGCCGCGCCCTTGTCGTCATTGAGGTCGAACAGGGCGACCTTGCCGCCGTTGGCGACCAGGTGCTGGGCCACGGCCAGGCCGAGGCCGGAAACGCCGCCGGTGATCACGGCACGTACGGAAGACAGCTGCATTGAACGGTCCTGCAGGTTCGAGAACCGCCGATTCTAACGGAAGCCACGGCGCGCGCCGTTGTGCGCCGCTGCAAAGCGGTATGCGCCCCAGTGCCCCGCAGCCAGGCATGGCCTGGCTCTACCCGGCGAGGTCCCGGGCCATCTCCGGCGGGTCGCGCCCGCGCAGGCGCCGCTTGAACTCATCGGGGGGCAGGCCCGGGGCGAACAGGAAGCCCTGGCCGATGGTCACCCCCAGTCCCAGCAGGCACTGGCGCTGGGCCTCGGTTTCCACGCCCTCGGCCACCACTCCCAGGCCCAGGCTGCGGGCGATCGCGCAGACCGCCTCGCACACGGCCACGTCCGAGCGGTTGCGCGGGATGCCCTCGACGAACAGCTGGCTCAGTTTCAGGCCATGGATCGGCAGCCGCCGCAGGTAGTTCAGCGCACTGTAGCCCTCGCCGAAATCGTCGATGGTCAGCATCACGCCCATCTCGCGCAGGCGGGCGAAGGTGCGCAGGGTGTCCGGCGCGTCCTCGATCAGCACCCGCTCGGTGAACTCCAGTTCCAGCACCGTGCCGGGCAGCTCGAACTCGTCCAGCACCTGCCGTACCCAGCGGGCCAGGTCCTCGCCGACGAACTGCCGCCAGGAGACGTTGACCGCCACCCGCATCGTCTCCAGGCCATCGTCCTGCCATTGGCGTATCTGGCGGCACGCCTCGCGCAGCGCCCACTGGCCGATCCGCACGATGTCGCCGGTGTGCTCGGCGTGGCGGATGAACAGGTCCGGGCGCATCTGCCCCAGTTGGCCGTTGTGCCAGCGCATCAGGGCCTCGCAGCCGGTGATGGTCCCGGTGCGCAGGTTGATCTGCGGCTGGTAGACCAGCCGGAACTCGTCGCCGTCCAGCGCCTTGTGCAGGCGGCTCTCGATCTGCAGGCGGTCGTTCTGGCGCTCGGCCAGCTCCTGCGAGAACACGTGCCAGCCGTTGCGGGTGCGGCGCTTGCACTCGTACATGGCGGTGTCGGCGTTCTGGATCAGCTGCTGGGGGCGGTCGCCATCGCCGGGGGCCTTGGCAATGCCGATGCTGGCGGTGACCTGGAATTCATCGCTGCCCAGCTGGAAGGGGGAGGAGAACGCGGCGGTGATGCGCTCGGCCAGCTGCTCGGCCTGGTCGGGCTGGTCGCGCAGGTCGCAGATCACCAGGAACTCGTCGCCACCGAAGCGGGCGAGCAGGCCTTCGGTGCCGATGGCCGTGGCGATGCGCCGGGTCGCTTCGATCAACAGCTCGTCGCCGGCGTTGTGGCCGAGCAGGTCGTTGACGACCTTGAAGCGGTCCAGGTCGATGTACAGCACCGCCACCCGGTCGTGGCCGGGGCTGCCCATGCGTACGCCCAGGTCGGTGAGCACCGCATCGCGGTTCATGATGCCGGTCAGCGGGTCGGTGCGCGCCTGCACGCGCAGGGTCTCCTCGGCCTGCTTGCGTTCGGTGATGTCCTGCACGGTGCCGGTGATGCGCGCGGCATCGACATCGCCGGTGGACACCTCGCCGATCATCCGGATCCAGAACGAATGCCCGTCGCGGCGCTGGCCCTGCAGTTCCAGGCCGAAGCTGCTGCGGTGCTCGATGGTGTCGGCCAGCGCCTGCTGCAGGGAGGTGCGGTCATCACTGCGCAGGCAGTCGAGCAGGTCGGTCATGTCCTGCAGGTCGTCGGGCTGTCCGACGATGCGCCGCGCCTCGTCGGTCAGGTACAGGCGCTGCAGGCTGCGGTCCCATTCCCAGCCGCCGATGTGGGCCAGCGATTGCGCGCGCGCGAACAGCAGGTTGTTGCGCTTGAGCTCGGTGATGTCGCTGAACATCGAATAGACATGGTCGGCCTGGTCGCAGCCGGTGCCGAACACTGGCACGTTGGTGGTCGACAGCCACAGCATGCGCCCGCGCGGGCGGTGGTACAGGCCGATGATGGTGCTGCGGATGACCCGCCCGGCCTGGAAGCAGCGGATGGTCGGCCACTGCGCCTGGGTGAGGGTATTGCCGTGCTCGTCGACGATCAGCCAGGCCTCGGGATCGAGCAGGGCATCAAACGCATTGCCGTTGCTGGTGATGCCCAGGATGCGGTGCGCGGCCGGGTTGGCCGAGATCACCCGCAGGTTGCGGTCGAACAGGATCACGCCCTTGTCGATCGATTCCATCAGCAGGCGGTAGCGCGATTCGGCACGCCAGCGCCCGCTCAGGTCGCGCGCCACGGCCACGATGCAGGGCTGGCCATGGTCCTGGAAGCCGGCCGAGTGCACTTCCACCGGGAAGCGGCTGCCATCGCCGCGCATGTTGGTCACTTCGATGACGTAGGTGTCACCGCGGTTCAGTGCTTCCCAGACGGGCTGCAGGTGGTCGCTGGGCAGGTCGGGATTGAGCAGTTCGATCGGCTGGCCGACGATGGCCTCGCGCGGGCGGTCGTAGGCGTGGACGCCGGCGCGGTTGACGTCCAGCACCACGCCGTCGGCGCTGAGGATGCTGACCGGGTCGGGCACCGCATCGAACAGGGCGGCGTAGCGTTCCTGTGCTTCGCCCATGCGCAGGCGGGCGTCGATCAATGCCTCCATCGCCTGCCGCAGCAGGCGGGCCTGGGCGGCGGGCGGGGCGCTGGCCAGCGCGGCCTGCAGTGCGGCCAGCGCGTCGTCGGTCACGGCGGATGGTTCGCCGTACACCGGAACGTCGCGCGGGCCGCTGTCGTTCATGTCGCCGCCAGGGCCTGCCCGACCCGGCTGGCAGTGGCACGGCCGAGCAACCCGGCCAGCCAGCGGCCGGTTTCAGCCAGGGCCGGCAGGTCCACGCCGCACTCCAGGCCCAGGCCCTGCAGCAGGTAGACCACGTCCTCGCTGGCCACGTTGCCGCTGGCACCCTTGGCATACGGGCAGCCGCCCGCACCGGACACCGCACTGTCGACCACGCGCACGCCTTCTTCCAGGCAGCTGGCGATGTTGGCGATGGCCTGGCCATAGGTGTCGTGGAAGTGCACGGCCAGTGCGCCCATCGGGATCTCGGCAGCGACCGCTTTCAGCATGGCCCGCGCCTTGTGCGGGGTGCCGACGCCGATGGTGTCGCCCAGCGAAATTTCGTAGCAGCCCATGTCATGCAGGGCGCGCGCGACGCGCACCACGTCGGCCAGCGGCACGTCGCCCTGGTAGGGGCAGCCGAGCACGGTGGAGACGTAGCCACGCACACGCACGCCGTCCTCGGCGGCGCGTTGGAGGATGGGCGCGAAGCGGGCCAGCGACTCGTCGATGCCGGCATTGGTATTGGTGCGGTTGAAGGCCTCGGAGGCGGCGGTGAACACCGCCACTTCCTGCACGCCGACGGCACGCGCCCGGTCATAGCCCTGCTCGTTGGGCACCAGCACCGGGTAGGCGATGCCGGCGCGGCGGTCGATGCCGGCGTAGACCTCGGCCGCATCGGCCAGCTGCGGCACCCAGCGCGGGCTGACGAAGCTGGTCGCTTCGATGGTGCGCAGGCCGGTGGCGGACAGGCGGTTGATCAGCGCGATTTTGTCGGCGGTGGCCACCGCCTGCTTTTCGTTCTGCAGGCCGTCACGCGGGCCCACTTCGACGATGCGGACGAAATCGCTCATCGACGCACCTCCGTGGCGGGCAGGGTGGGGCGGGCGGCAGGGGCGGAAGCGGGTGCGATCACGAGGGTTCCTGGAGAACGGGGGCAACGCGGTCTCCACCGGGCTGCCAACAGGGATACGGAGGTCGGCCGCGAAAGCGGCCACGTTCCTGCGCGGGAATCAGTCAAAGGGGTGGCAGACGGCCACGACGTAGTTGCCGTCGGGGTAGATCAGGCCTCCGTCACCCAGTGCGGGGCACGCTTGTCGAGGAAGGCGCCGAGGCCTTCCTGGCCCTCGGCCGACACGCGCAGGCGTGCGATCAGGGCGGCATTGTCGCGGTCGAGGGTGTCACGGTCATGGCTGTCGCGGACCTGCCGCACCAGCTCCTTGGCAGACGCCGAGGCGATCGGGCCGGCCTTGTCCAGCAGGGCCAGCTGGCGCTGCACGGCGTCGTCCAGGCGCTCGGGCTCGACCAGCTGGTGAACCAGGCCGATGCGCAGGGCGGTTTCCGCGTCGAAGTGCTCGCCGGTGGCAAACCAGCGGCGGGCCTGGCGCGGGCCGATGGCCTCGATCACATAGGGCGAGATCACCGCCGGCAGCAGGCCCAGGCGGCTCTCGGTCAGGCCGAACCGGGCCGCGCTGGTGGCGATGGCGATGTCGCAGCAGGCGACCAGGCCGACGCCGCCGCCAAAGGCTGCGCCATGGACCCGGGCCAGGGTCGGCTTGGGCAGCTCGTCCAGGGTGCGCATCAGCCGCGCCAGCGCCAGCGAGTCCTCGCGGTTCTCGGCCTCGCTGGCCGCGGCCATGCCGCGCATCCACTGCAGGTCGGCACCGGCCGAGAAGGACGCGCCGTGGCCGGCCAGGACCACCACCCGCACTGCGGGGTCGCGGCCGGCGGCCTCCAGGGCAGCGGTCAGCCGGGCGATCAGGCTGGCATCGAAGGCATTGTGCAGCTCCGGCCGGTTCAGCCAGAGGGTCAGGACGGCGCCATCGCGCTCGATCAGCAAAGCATCGTTCATGGGAATCCGGGGTTACTCCATACCTGTATGGATCATAGCGGGCCATTGGTCATGGGCCATGACGCGACGCGGGAATGTTAGAATCGAGAACCATTTACATCCAGCTGAGATCGCGCTAGATGACGCTGTCCGAACTGCCCCTGCATACCCCGGCCGCGGTCGATTCCGTGCAGGACCTGCACGCCAACGATGCCATCGCCCGGCGCCTGCGCGAGCTGGGCTTCGTCAAGGGCGAGGAAGTGCGCCTGGTGGCCAAGGGGCCGGTCGGTGGCGAGCCGCTGCTGGTGCAGGTCGGGTTCACCCGTTTCGCGCTGCGTATCAGTGAGGCCAAGCGGATCGTCATCGACACCGCCCGTCCGGAGTTCCGTGCATGAATGCTGCCGTCAACGCCGCCCCGCTGCGCATCGCGCTGGTCGGCAACCCCAACAGCGGCAAGACCGCGCTGTTCAACCAGCTGACCGGCAGCCGGCAGAAGGTCGCCAACTACACCGGCGTCACCGTCGAGCGCAAGGAAGGCCGCCTGCGTGCGCCGTCCGGCCGCGAGTTCGCCGTGCTCGACCTGCCCGGCGCCTACAGCCTGCAGCCGGCCAGCCTGGACGAGGCGATCACCCGCGACCTGTGCCGGGGCTTCTACCCGGGCGAGGCTGCGCCGGATGTGCTGCTGTGCGTGATCGACGCCACCAACCTGCGCCTGCACCTGCGCTTCGCGCTGGAGCTGCGTGAGCTGGGCAAGCCGATGGTGATCGCGCTGAACATGGTCGATGCGGCCCAGCGCCGTGGCATCCGCATCGACGTGGCCGCGCTGGAACGCGAGATCGGCGTGCCGGTGGTGGAAACCGTGGCCGTGCGCAAGCAGGGCGCCAGGGCGCTGGTCGATCGCCTCGATGCGATGGTGCCGCACCTGGATGCGCCGCTGGCCGGCGTCGAGGGCGGCATCGATTACCACGCCAAGGTGCGCAGCATTCTTTCGGCCGCCGTCACCATGCCGGCGCGCACCGCGAAGATCGATGACACGCTGGACCGCTGGCTGCTGCACCCGGTGTTCGGCCTGATCACCCTGGTGGTGGTCATGTTCCTGATCTTCCAGGCGGTGTTCGCCTGGGCGACCCCGCTGATGGACGGCATCGAAGCCGGCTTCGGCTGGCTGGGCGAGTTCGTTGGCGGCGTGCTGCCCGAAGGTCCACTGACCAGCCTGCTGACCGACGGCATCATCGCCGGCCTCGGTGGCGTGGTGGTGTTCCTGCCGCAGATCCTGATCCTGTTCGCCTTCATCCTTGCGTTGGAGGAGTCGGGCTACCTGCCGCGCGCGGCCTTCCTGCTCGACCGCATGATGGCGGGCGCCGGCCTGTCGGGCCGTTCGTTCATCCCGCTGCTGTCCAGCTTCGCCTGTGCGGTGCCCGGCATCATGGCCACCCGCAGCATCCAGGACCCGCGCGATCGCCTGGCGACCATCCTGGTGGCGCCGCTGATGACCTGCTCGGCACGCCTGCCCGTGTATGCGCTGCTGATCGGTGCGTTCATCCCGGCCGGCAAGGTCGGCATCTTCAACCAGCAGGGCCTGGTGCTGTTCGGCCTGTACGTGGCCGGCATCCTCAGCGCGCTGGTGATGTCGTGGGTGATGAAGAAGTGGCGCCGCGACAAGAGCGAGCACCCGCTGATGCTGGAACTGCCGTCCTACCGCCTGCCGCACGTGCGCGACCTGGCCGTGGGCCTGTACGAGCGCGGCATGATCTTCCTGCGCCGGGTGGGCGGCATCATCCTGGCCCTGACCATCCTGCTGTGGGTGTTGCTGACCTTCCCGGGCGCCCCCGCCGACGCCACCATGCCGGCCATCGACTACAGCTATGCCGGCCAGATCGGCCATGCGATGACCGCGATCTTCGCGCCGCTGGGCTTCAACTGGCAGATCTGCATCGCGCTGATCCCGGGACTGGCCGCGCGCGAAGTGGCGGTGTCCTCGCTGGCCACGGTCTATGCGCTGTCGGCGGCGGACGATGATGCGGCCATCTCGGCGCTGTCGCCGGTGGTGGCTGATGGCTGGTCGCTGGCCACCGGCCTGGCGCTGATGGTGTGGTTCATCTACGCACCGATGTGCATTTCCACCCTGGCCACCATCAAGCGCGAAACCAATTCGTGGAAGACGATGGGCTTCTCGGCGCTGTACCTGTTCGCGGCAGCCTACGTGGCGGCACTGATCACCTACCAGGTGACCGTGGCGCTGGGAGGCGGCTGATGGACGCCGGCCTGCTGGTCCAGTACCTCATCATCGCGGTGGCGGTGCTGGTCAGCGCGTGGGTGGTGCTGAAAAAACAGTTCCCCGGCACGGCGCGCAAGCTGCGTGGCACGCTGGCGCTGGCCCTGCTCAAGCCCGGTCGCGCCGCCTGGATGCAGGCGCTGGGGCGGAAGGTGGCGCCGCCGGCCAACGGCGGTGGCGGGGCGTGTGGTGGCTGCGACAGCTGCGGACCCAGCAAGAAGTAGAGCCGAGATCCTATGTTCGTGGTCAAGCCTGCTGGAAGCAGGCTTGACCCACTTTCAACATGGCTGGGTCGAA
>NZ_JBYSZR010000031.1:0-56669 GCF_058787375.1 Stenotrophomonas sp. FW305-3-2-15-E-LB1 | reverse complement strand
GGGCGGTGTCGGATTGCGGGGTGTCCGCGGCATGGATGCCGCGGCCAAGCCTACAAGGACGTACTTGCGGCGTCCCCGCAATCCGACACCGCCCCGCCAATCCACGGATCGCCCGCTTTTGACGTTGACTTTGACGTTGACGTTGACGTTGCCTTGGCTTCGGCAGGTGCAGGGCGCAGCCCTGCCGAACCACCCTTAATCCTGCACCGGGAAATCCTCGATCGGCCGCAGTACGTCGTAGTGCTCCACATGCAGCTTGCCTTTCAACTTCGGCAGATCCAGCACCGGCTCATCCACCCGCGTATCCGGCAACCGGTCCAGCAGGTTGCGCACCAGCGACAACCGCCCCAGCCGCTGGTCGTTGAAATCCACCAGCGTCCACGGCGCCGCTTCGCGATGCGTCGCCCGCAGCATCGCCTCGCGGGCCTCGGTGTAGGCGCTGTACTTGCTGCGTGATTTCAGGTCCACCGGCGACAGTTTCCAGCCCTTCAGCGGATCGCTGTGGCGCTCGGCGAAACGCTTCTCCTGCTGCGCCTGGTCCACGCACAGCCAGTACTTGAACAGCAGGATGCCGTCGTCCACCAGCAACTGCTCGAACACCGGCGCCTGGTGCAGGAACTGCTGGTACTCGGCCTCGCTGCAGTAGCCCATCACCCGTTCCACGCCAGCGCGGTTGTACCAGCTGCGGTCCATCAGCACGATCTCGCCCGCCGCCGGCAGGTGGCTGGCGTAGCGCTGGAAATACCACTGCGTCGATTCGCGGTCGGTCGGCTTCGGCAGCGCCACCACCCGGCATTGGCGAGGGTTGAGGTGTTGGCTGATCGCCTGGATCGCGCCGCCTTTGCCGGCGGTATCGCGGCCTTCGAACAGCACCAGCAGGCGTTGCCCGCTGTGCTGCACCCAGCGCGCCATCGCGGTCAGTTCCAGCTGCAGCGGCTGCAGCAGTTCGTCGTACTCCTTGCGCTTGAGCTTGCCCATCGTTGCACCACGCTGGAAGGAAGCCCGAGCGTAGCGCAGCGGTCGCCCAGAGCGTGTCGACGAGGGATGACCGGCGTCCGGCCTTACTCCGCCGGTTCCTCAGGCAGCCGGCCGGTCCCCTGTACCAGCAGATCGCCGGGGAGCAGTTCCAGCCGTACATCGTCCAGCTGCATGACCTGGCCATTGGCCGGCTGGCCTTCCTCGTCCAGTTCAAACACTCCGAAACTACCGAACGCATCGCCTGCCCATGGCAGCACCGTCACCTGCGCGCGCCCGTCGATCGCGTGCTGTGCGCACAGCTGCAGGCAAGCCACCGCACGATCCAGCTGCCGCTTGCGCTCCAGCAGGGCAGGCGTGCCCGGGCTGTGCCGCAGCCCGTCGATGGTTTCGCGTTGAGCGGCCTGCAGCAGGGGCAGTACCTGGTCGAAGGCGGTGCTGTCGTTCACTGTGCGCCCAGCCAGCCCTGCTCGCCCGCCAGATGCTGCAGCAACGCCGACAGATCGGTGGCGAAGCCGTCCATGTCGAACACGCCGCTGCGCCCGCGTGCCTGCGCCAGCTCGGCGCGCAGCGCGGTCAATGCGGCCGGGTCGTTGCCCAGCGCGCTGGCGGTGGCGATGAAGGCGGCGTCATCGGCCACGTTCATGTGCGCCAGGCCGAGATGATGGTTGAGGCTGCCGGCCACGCGCGCGGCGAAGGTGTCGCCGGGGCAGGTCAGTACCGGGCAGCCGGCCCACAGCGCATCCGACGCCGTGGTGTGGGCGTTGTACGGATGCGTGTCCAGGAACAGGTCGGCCAGCGCGTAGCGGGCCAGGTACTGCGGGTGGGGCAGCTTCGCCATGAACACCAGCCGTGCCGGATCCACGCCGGCGGCCTGCGCGGCCGCACGCAGGCGCGCATCGGCCTGGCCTGGGCCGGACAGCAGCCACAGCACGCTGCCAGGCACCGCCCGCAGCACCGCGAAGGCACGGCCGGCGCTGCGCGGGTTCAACTTGTAGCTGTTGTTGAAGCAGCAGAACACTACGCCCTGCTCGGGCAGGCCGCACTCGGCCCGGGTCGGCGCCGGCTGCAGCACGCGGGTGTTGTCCGACGGCTGGAACGCGCGCGGCAGGCGCAGCACGCGCTCGCTGTAGTGCGGTTCCAGCGCCGGCGGCAGGGCAAACGCATCGCCGACCACCGCATCCAGCCACGGCGCGCCGGATGTACCGGGGTAGGCCAGCCAGTTCAATTGCAGCGGGGCAGGGCGCATGGCCAGCACTTCCGGCGTGCCGCCACCGCCCCAGCCACGCAGGTCGAACAGGACGTCGATGCCCTGCGCACGGATCTGCGCAGCGGTCTCGGCATGGCGCTGGCCGGCCACCTCGTGCAGCCGCGCCGCGGACTGCAGGCGCTGGCGGATGCGGCTGCCGTCATTGCGGTTCAGCGCGAACAGGTGCAGCTGCAGCGCCGGGTCCGCCTGCAGGTGTTCCAGCAGTGCCACGGTCAGCAGGCCGGTGGGGTGCGCGCCGAATCCATTGGAGAGGAAGCCGATGCGCAGCGGGCCACGTGCACGCACGGGCACGGCCGGCAGCGGGCGCACGGCGGCGGCCACCGCTGCGGCACGCGCACGCGCGCAGGCCAGCTGCTCGGCGGCGCTGGCATCCTCGCTGAGGAAAGCGAAGGGCTCGACCACGCCCTGGCCGCTGGCAACCGCGGCGCGTACCTGTGCGGCCAGCGCGTCCACGTCCTGCCAGTCACACAGGCGGCGCTGCCAGGCGAGGCGCTGCGCGGCGATGTACGGTTCGCCCGGCAGCAGCGCGTGTGCGCGGCGGTAGGCGGCCGCTGCGCCCTCGGCGTCGTCGGCATCTTCCAGTGCATGGCCCAGCCACAGGGCGATGCCCGGATGCTCCGGTGCCAGTGCGGAGGCCTGGCCGAGCAGCGTCGCCGCGTCGGCGTGGGCACCGGCCATCCAGGCCACCCGGCCCAGCCGGGCCAGTGCCTCGGGATGGTTCGGCCGCAGCTGCAGGGCGCGGCGCGCGGCGCGTTCGCCGGCGCCGATGTCGCCGGCCTCCAGTTCCAGGTCGGCCAGCATCACCCAGGCGATGAAGTCACCGGGCTGGCGTGCCAGCGCCTGCTGCAGTTGCTGCCGTTGCTGCCAGGCCGACATCGGCTCAGCCCGCCGACAGCTGCGCCAGCGCATCCACCTGGTGCTCGTGGCTCAGGCGCTGCAGCAGGGCGTCGAGGTCGCCGGACAGGATGTTGGGCAGGTCGTACAGGGTCAGGCCTTCCACGCGGTGGTCGGTGATCCGTCCCTGCGGGAAGTTGTAGGTGCGGATACGCTGGCTGCGGTCGCCGCTGCCCACCTGCAGGCGCCGCGATTCGGCCTGCGCCGCGTCCTGGCGCTGGCGCTCGGCATCCAGCAGCTGCGCCTTCAGGCGCTTCATCGCCTTGTCGCGGTTGGCGTGCTGGCTGCGCTCGGTCTGGCATTCCACCACCACGCCGGTCGGCACGTGGGTGATGCGGATGGCCGATTCGGTCTTGTTGACGTGCTGGCCGCCGGCGCCGGACGAACGGAAGGTATCCACCCGCAGGTCGGCCGGATTGATGACGATGTCATCCACCTCGTCGGCCTCGGGAATGATCGCCACGGTAGCGGCCGAGGTGTGGATGCGGCCCTGCGATTCGGTGGCCGGCACGCGCTGCACGCGGTGCGTGCCCGATTCGAACTTCAGGCGCGAGAACGCGCCGCGGCCGACCACGCGTGCCACCACTTCCTTGTAGCCGCCATGTTCGCCGGGGTTGTCCGATTCGATCTCCACCTTCCAGCCCTGGCGCTCGGCATAGCGGGCGTACATGCGGAACAGGTCGCCGGCGAAGATCGCAGCTTCGTCGCCGCCGGTGCCGGCGCGCACTTCCAGGAACAGGTTGCCCTCGTCGCGCGGGTCGCGCGGCACCAGCAGCAGGGCCAGTTCCTCTTCCAGTTCCTGCAACCTGGCCTGGGCAGCGGCGATTTCCTCGTCGGCCAGCTCGCGCAGGTCAGGGTCGGCACGCATGCCTTCGGCGGCGGCCAGGTCGGCCTTGGCGCGGGCTTCGTCGGCCAGTGCGGTGGCGACCGGTTCAAGTTGGGCGAATTCGCGCGAAAGATCGCGGAAACGGGTGTTGTCGGCGACCACGTCGGGTTCGGCGAGCAGGCGTTCCAGTTCTTCGCGGCGCTCGGCCAGCGCTTCCAGCTTACGGCGCAGGGTCGGCGTCATCGGGTCTCACGGGTGGGTGGCGGTAGCCCGGCGTGGCCGGGAACAGGCGCTCGGCGGCGCGGGTCAGGTCGGCATCGCCACTGAGCGCGGCCGCGCGCAGGGCGGCGGTCGGCGGGTGCAGCAGGCGGTTGGTCAGGCCATGGGCCAGCAGTTCCAGCACTTCGTCGGCGGGCTTGCCATTGGCCAGCTGCTGCCGCGCACGTTCCAGCAGTTCGGCGCGGGTGGCCTCGCCGAAGGCGCGCAGCTGCCGCAGCGGGGCCTGGTGGGCGCTGGCCTGCAGGGTTTCGACGAAACGCGACACCTGCAGGTCGATGATCGCTTCGGCCTCGGCGGCAGCTTCGCGGCGGCCGCGGCGGTTGTCTTCCACCGCGCGCTCAAGGTCGTCCACGGTGTACAGGAACGCATCGTTGAGCGTGCCGACCTCGGCCTCGATGTCGCGCGGCACGGCCAGGTCGAACAGCAGCATCGGCTTGTGCCGGCGCGCGCGCAGGGCCTTGGCCACCATTTCGCGGTGGATGACCGGCTCGCGTGCGGCAGTGGCCGAGAACACCACGTCGGCTTCGGCCAGGTGGCGTTCCAGTTCGGTCAGCGGCAGGGCGACGCCGCCGTGGCGGGTGGCCAGTTCCTGCGCATGGGCCAGGGTGCGGTTGGCGATCAGCAGGCGGCGCACCTTGCCTTCGCTCAGGTGCCGTGCAGCCAGCTCGATGGTCTCGCCGGCACCGACCAGCAGCACCGTCGAATCATCCAGGCGGGCGAACGCGTTCTGCGCCAGGCGCACGGCCGCAGAGGCCACCGACACCGGGTTGGCGCCCACCTGGGTATCGGTGCGTGCGCGCTTGGCCACCGAGAAGGTCTGCTGGAACAACCGGTCCAGGCGCTGGCCGAGCAGGCCGTGGTCGCGCGCGGTGGACCAGGCGTCCTTCACCTGGCCCAGGATCTGCGGCTCGCCCAGCACCATCGAATCGAGCCCGGTGGCGACCCGGAACAGGTGGCGCACCGCATCGGCATCGGCATGCTTGTACAGGTAGCCCTGCAGGTCGCCGGCCTGGCTGTGCAGCCACTGGTCCAGCGCCTGCGGCGAATCGGCCACCGCGTACAGCTCGGTGCGGTTGCAGGTGGAAAGCAGGACCGCCTCGGCGATCTGCGGGGTATCGCGCAGCGAACCGAGCGCGCGCGGCAGCGCGTCACCGGCGAAGGCCGCGCGTTCGCGCAGCTCCACCGGTGCGGTCTGGTGATTCAGTCCGAGCACCCACAGGGTCATTGTTCAGTTGCTTGCGATAAGCTGCTGGCCATTGGACGACATTTTAAGGCCCCGATGCCGACGATGCCCGCATTGATTCGCATCCCCAGTGTTCTGCTGCTGTCCCTGGCCTGCAGCCAGGTGCTGGCGGCCGCGCCGGCCAAGGCCCCCGCGCGGGTCCCGGCCAGCGAAGAACTGGCCCTGGAACCGGTGATGGCCGGTGAATTCGCCCTGCAGGCCGGCAAGCTGGCCGATGCCGCGCACTGGTACCTGCAGGCGGCCGAGCAGACCGCCGGCGATGCCGGGCTGGCCGAACGGGCCACCCGCATCTCCATGCTGGCCAACGATGACGCCAGCGCCGCCAAGGGCCTGGCCCTGTGGGAGAAGCGCGCCCCCAGCTCGCTGTCCATGCGCAGCGCCGCCGGTGCACTGGCGATGCGCCAGGGCAACGTGAAGGCCGCGCGGATCGAACTGCAGGCGCTGCTGGCCGACCCCGACGAAACGGCCTGGAAGTTCGCGCTGGCCGCCCTGATCGGCGGTGGCCGCGACCCGGCCGTGCCGGCGCAGGTGCTGGGCGAACTGGTCGATGCCAACGCCATTCCGCCGAAGATCGAAGCCTGGCAGGAATTCGGCCGGCTGGCGCTGCGCATGGAAAAGCCCGAGCTGGCCCGGCGCATGATCGACGAAGTGGTCAAGCGCTTCCCGGACGAGCCGCGGGTGGCCCTGCTGCGCGCCAGCCAGCTGCAGCAGGCCGGGCAGACTGCGCAGGCGCTGGCCCTGTTGCAGGGGGTTGAGCCGAAGACCCGGCAGGACCCCGAGCTGCGCAACGCCGTGGCCATCGCCTATGACAGCCTGGGCCAGCCGGCCGCCGCCGAGCGGGTGCTGGCCGTGGGCCCGCAGAACGTGCAGACCTGGGGCATGCGTGCCTCGCTGCTGGCCAAGCAGGGTGACACCGCGGCGCTGTCGGGCCTCTACAACGAGCTGTCGCGCCAGGCCGCCAAGCCTGATCCGGCGCAGCGCCTGCTGCTGGGCAAGATCGCCGAGTACCTCAAGCGCTACCCCGAGGCGGTCAACTGGTACCACAGCGTTCCCGGCGGCGACGAACTGAGCGAGGCGCGCCTGCGCGCGGCCAATGCGCAGGGCCTGGCCGGCCGCCAGTCGCTGGCGCTGGACGAGGTGCACGCCATCCAGTCCGATGCCAGCGTGGATGACGACGTGCGCCGCGACGCCTACCTGCTGGAAGCCGAGCTGCGCCAGCGTGGCAATGACCTGCCCGGCGAGCTGGATGCGCTGGCCCGGGGCCTGGCCGCCTACCCGGACGAGAACGCCCTGCTGTACGCCCGTGCACTGGCCTGGGAACGCCGGGACGACATCGCCCGCGCCGAGGCCGACCTGCGCAAGGTGCTGGTGACCGATCCGGAGAACGTGCCGGCGCTGAACGCCCTGGGCTACACCCTGGCCGACCGCACCAAGCGCTACCAGGAAGCCCTGGAACTGATCGACCGCGCGCGGGTGGCCGAGCCGGACAACCCGGCCATCGTCGACAGCTACGGCTGGGTGCTGTATCGCCTGGGCCGCAACGAGGAAGCCCTGGTGCAGCTGCGCCGGGCCTGGACCCTGTCCCGCGACCCGGAGATCGCCGCCCACGTGGGCGAGGTGCTGTGGGTGCTCGGCAAGCACGACGAGGCCCGCCACTTCTTCGAGGAGGCGGCCAAGCTCGACCCTGAAAACCGCGCGCTGCTGCGCGCCCGCGAGAAATTCAATCCATGAGTGTTTCCATGATCCGGCCGCTGCTGCTGGTGGCCGTGACCCTGGCGGTGAGCGCCTGTACCAGCGTGGGCACGCAGAAGACGCCGGCCCCGGACGTGGTCTACACCGTGTCGCCGGCCGCCGAGCGCGCCGAGGAAGCCCGCGTGCAGGCCCTGCGTGCCCAGCCCGATTACAGCTTCCAGGGCCGCGTCGCGGTCAGCAAAGGAAAGAACGGGGGCAGCGGCCGCATCGATTGGGTCCAGCAGGGCAGCGAGTACCGCATCCAGCTGAGTGCGCCGGTCACCCGCCAGAGCTGGACCCTGCAGGGGGATTCGGTGCAGGGCGGGGCGCGCCTGGACGGGCTGGGCGATGGCCCGCGCGCCGGCGATGACGCGCGCCAGCTGCTGCTCGATGCCACCGGCTGGGATATCCCGGTCAATGAACTGTCCGACTGGACCCGTGGCCTGGTGCTGCGCGGGTCCGGCGAAAGCAGCGTGGAGCGGGATGCCGAGGGCCGCCCGCGGCGCATGCAGCAGGCCGGCTGGCTGATCCAGTACCTGGACTGGTACCCGGCCCAGGAAGGAAGCCCGGCACTGCCGCGGCGGATCGAGGCCAGCCGCGAGGACGCCAAGGTGCGCCTGCTGGTCGACCAGTGGGGCACCGACGCGCCATGACCGCGCAGATTGACGCCGATGGCTGGTCCTGGTGGCCGGCCCCGGCCAAGCTGAACCTGTTCCTGCACATCACCGGCCGTCGCGCCGATGGCTACCACGAGCTGCAGACCGTGTTCCGCCTGCTGGACTGGGGCGACCGGATCGGCCTGCGCCTGCGCGACGACGGCCAGGTGCGACGGCAGGGCGACGGCCTGGCCGGTGTTGCCGAGGCCGATGATCTCGCCGTGCGTGCGGCTGTGCTTCTTAAAAGCGTTGCCAATGTCGGCCAAGGTGCTGACATCATCGTTGAAAAGAGCGTTCCGGCGGGCGGCGGCTTCGGTGGGGGCTCGTCCGACGCTGCCACCGTGCTGGTGGTCCTGAACCGGCTCTGGCAGGCCGGCCTGGACGAGGACGCGCTGGCGGCGCTGGGCCTGCGCCTGGGCGCCGATGTGCCGGTCTTCGTGCGCGGCCACAACGCCTGGGCCGAGGGCGTAGGCGAGCGGCTGCAGCCGGTCACGCTGGCGCCGGCCTGGTACGTCATCGTCGAGCCGGGCGTTCATGTGCCGACCCCGACCCTGTTCGCTGACCCGGATTTGACGCGCGACTGCCCAAAGGCGAAAATAGGCGACTTCGCTTCCGGCGCTCTGGTCGGAAACGTGTTCGAGCCGGTGCTGCGCCGTCGCGAGCCTGCCGTAGAGGCGGTGCTTGCCGCGTTGAGCAGCATAGGCCAGGCACGTTTGACCGGGTCCGGAAGTGGTTGTTTCGTCGAGTTCGATTCGCAGGCTGCCGCAGAGCAGGGGCGAGCGGAATTGCCGAAGGAGTTGCGGGCAAGGGTGGCCGCGGGCGTTGCACGTTCGCCACTGCTGGATGCACTCGAGCAACACTGATTCATCAATGCAGGGGCGTCGCCAAGAGGCCCAAGGCACCAGGTTTTGATCCTGGCATTCGGAGGTTCGAATCCTCCCGCCCCTGCCAATGCGGCTGCGTCCGCGCCATCCAGCGCATCACTGCGCGGGACGTGGAAACAGTCGCGGTGTTGTAAGCAGCAGGGGCCGCAGCGGTCCTTGCCGCTACCGGATCCCCGCCACTCGTCCCCGCCCGAGACAATCATGATGCAAGAGTCCCCGAACCTGCTGGTCTTTTCCGGCAACGCCAACAAACGTCTGGCGCAGAACATCTGCAAGGAACTGGGAGTCCGCCCGGGCAAGGCGCTGGTCTCGCACTTCTCCGATGGTGAAGTGCAGGTCGAGATCGAAGAGAACGTCCGCAAGCAGGACGTCTTCGTGATCCAGCCGACCTCGGCGCCGAGCGCGGAGAACCTGATGGAACTGCTGGTGCTGATCGACGCGCTCAAGCGCGCATCGGTGGCCAGCGTGACCGCCGTGGTGCCGTACTTCGGCTACTCGCGCCAGGATCGCCGCATGCGTTCCTCGCGCGTGCCGATCACCGCCAAGCTGGCGGCCAAGATGTTCAGCACCGCTGGCGCTGATCGCGTGCTGACCGTCGACCTGCACGCCGACCAGATCCAGGGCTTCTTCGATATCCCGGTGGACAACGTGTATGCGTCCCCGCTGCTGCTGGCCGACATCTGGCGCGCCTACGGCACCGAGAACCTGATCGTCGTCTCGCCGGACGTGGGCGGCGTGGTCCGCGCCCGTGCGGTGGCCAAGCGCCTGGATGACGCCGACCTGGCGATCATCGACAAGCGCCGCCCGCGCGCCAACGTCTCCACCGTGATGAACATCATCGGTGACGTCGAAGGCAAGACCTGCGTCATGGTCGATGACATCGTCGATACCGCCGGCACCCTGTGCGCCGCTGCCGCTGCCCTCAAGGCGCGCGGTGCGCTCAAGGTCGCCGCCTACTGCACCCACGCGGTGCTGTCGGGCCCGGCGGTGGACAACATCACCAATTCCCAGCTCGACGAACTGGTGGTGACCGATACCATCCCGCTGAAGGACGCAGCGCGGGTGTGCAGCAAGATCCGCCAGCTGAGCGTGGCGGAAATGCTGGCCGAAACGATGCGCCGCATCGCCTTCGGCGAGTCGGTCAGCTCGCTGTACGTCGATTGATTTTCGTCCCCGCCGGCAACGGTGGGGACACCCCCCGGGTGCTTCTGGTCGCGGAAGCATCTTCAACCGCCACGCCGCAAGGTGCGGCAACAACCTGAGTAGTCGAAAATGTCGAAGACCCATGAAATCAAGGTCACCAAGCGTGAACTGCAGCGTAAGGGTGCGAGCCGCCGCCTGCGTCACGCTGGTGTGATCCCGGCCATCGTGTACGGCGGCAACGCCGAGCCGGTCGCCATCAGCCTGGACCACAACGAAATCTGGCTGGCCCAGCAGAACGAGTGGTTCTATGCCTCGATCCTGGACCTGAACCTGGACGGCCAGGTGCAGAAGGTCCTGCTGCGTGACATGCAGCGCCACCCGTACAAGCAGCTGATCATGCACCTGGACTTCCAGCGCGTGAACGAGAACGAAGCCCTGACCGCTTCGGTCCCGCTGCACTTCATCAACGAACACACCTCGCCGGCCGGCAAGGCTGCCGACGTCGTGGTCACCCACGAACTGAAGGAAGTGACCATCAGCTGCCTGCCGAAGGACCTGCCGGAGTCGATCGAAGTCGACCTGGGCGGCCTGAACGCTGGCGACGTGGTGTACCTGTCCAACATCAAGCTGCCGAAGGGCGTGGAAATCCCGGCGCTGGCGCTGGGCAAGGACCACGACGACGCCATCGTCACCGCCAAGCACGGCAAGGAAGACGCTGCCGACGCTGAAGCACCGGCTGCCGAGTAATACAGTGGCGGTGCCTGCCTCCGGGCAGGCACCGTTCTGGAAGGAACCATGGCAGGACTGCGACTGATCGTCGGTCTGGGCAATCCCGGATCGGAACACGCCCGGACCCGGCACAATGCCGGGTTTCATTTCGTTGAGGCCCTGGCTGAAAAAGCCGGTGCACGCTGGAACGTGGACAGCAAGCTGTTCGGCGAGACCGCCAAGGTCGAGATCGCCGGGCAGACCGTCTGGCTGCTGAAGCCGGCTACCTTCATGAACCTCAGTGGCAAGTCGGTCACCGCCGCGCAGCGGTTCTGGAAGATCGAGCCGGAGGAAACGCTGCTGGCACACGACGAACTGGACCTGCCGCCCGGTGCGGTACGGCTGAAGTTCGACGGTGGCCATGGCGGCCAGAATGGCCTGCGCGACACCATGCGCCTGCTGGGGCACGGCAAGTTCCATCGCCTGCGCGTGGGCATCGGCCATCCCGGCCACAAGGACCGCGTAGTGGGCTGGGTGCTCGGTCGTCCCTCCAAGGACGATGACGTGCTCATCGCACGCGCCATCGACGACGCCATCGACGTGCTGCCGCTGGCGGTGCAGGGCGATTTCAACGAAGCAATGAAGCGGCTGCACACCCCGAAATAACCGGTAGGTACCGACCGTTGGTCGGCCAGACCGGTAGGTACCGACCGTTGGTCGGTACGGAGAATGATTGGAAAAACGGCGGCCACGCCGCTGTTTCCCCAATCACTTTCACCCCAGAGAGCTGTCACCATGGGTATCAAATGCGGCATCGTCGGCCTGCCCAACGTCGGCAAGTCGACCCTGTTCAACGCGCTGACCAAGGCGGGCATCGCCGCGGCGAACTTCCCGTTCTGCACCATCGAACCGAACGTCGGCATCGTGCCGGTGCCGGACCCGCGCCTGGGTGAGCTGGCGGCGATCATCAACCCGCAGAAGGTCATCCCGACCGCGGTGGAGTTCGTCGACATCGCCGGCCTGGTGGCCGGTGCAGCCAGCGGCGAAGGCCTGGGCAACAAGTTCCTGGCGCACATCCGCGAAGTCGATGCGATCACCCACGTGGTGCGCTGCTTCGAGAACGCCGACGTCATCCACGTCAACAACAAGGTCGACCCGATCTCGGACATCGAAACCATCGATACCGAGCTGGCCCTGGCCGACCTGGACAGCGTCGAGAAGGCCCTGAACCGCGCCGAGCGCGCCGCCAAGGGTGGCGACAAGGAAGCGGCCGCGCGCAAGCCGGTGCTGGCCAAGCTGCAGGCTGCCCTGGCCGACGGCAAGTCCGGTCGTTCGGTTGGCCTGGACGAGGAAGAGAAGGCGCTGGTCCGTGACCTGTTCCTGCTGACCCTGAAGCCGGTGATGTACATCGCCAACGTGCTGGAAGACGGCTTCGAGAACAACCCGCACCTGGACGCCGTGCGCGCCCACGCCGCCGCGGAAGGCGCGCAGGTGGTGCCGGTGTCGGCCGCGATCGAAGAAGAGCTGTCCCAGCTTGACGACGAAGACCGCGACACCTTCCTGGCCGACCTGGGCCTGAGCGAGCCGGGCCTGAACCGCGTGATCAACGCGGCCTACAGCCTGCTGGGCCTGCAGACCTACTTCACCGCTGGCGTGAAGGAAGTCCGCGCGTGGACCGTGCGCAAGGGCGCCACCGCGCCGCAGGCCGCCGCGGTCATCCACACCGACTTCGAGAAGGGCTTCATCCGCGCCGAAACCATCGCGTATGACGACTTCATCAAGTACAAGGGCGAAGCGGGTGCCAAGGAAGCCGGTCGCCTGCGCCTGGAAGGCAAGGAATACCGCGTGCAGGAAGGCGACGTGCTGCACTTCCGCTTCAACGTCTGATCCAGCGGCAACGGATCGACTCCGGACGCCCCGCCTCGAGCGGGGCGTCCGCGTTTCCGGCACCGGTTTCTGCGCTGGACAAAAAATGACCACGCTTCGAAACGCCTGCGGTGCAAGGCTCGCACGCACTTGTCCACACCAAACCCCCACCGCTTTCCACGCGGGGTGTGGAAAACCCAGCCTGCCACTGTAGAGCCGAGCCGATGCTCGGCTGATGCCCGCCGGAGCCGAGCATGGGCTCGGCTCTACAGAAGCTGGCCCGCGCGGCATGGACAAAATTTCACCACGCTGGGAAACGCCTGCGGCATAACGCTCGCACCCACTTGTCCACATCAAGTTCCCATCGCTTTCCACGTGCCGTGTGGAAAACAACCGGAGGCATGGACAAAAAATCACCACGCCTGGAAACGCCTGCAACGCAAGGCTCGCGGCCACTTGTCCACACCAAGTTCCCATCGCTTTCCACGCGTCGTGTGGAAAACCCGGCGGGCGCGCAAAGCCAGGTTCCCATCGCTTCTTATGCTCTGGTAGTCGCCCACCTTGGTGGGCGCGCGGCAAAGCAGTGCCCACCAAGGTGGGCATCTACCAAAGCCAGGTTCCCAGACAACAAGGCCCGCCAATGGCGGGCCTCATCGTCCACGTCCTGCGAAACCGCGCTTACAGCGCGCTGCCGCCGAACTTGTGGGTGTACTGCAGGTTGATCGTACGGCCTACGCTGTCGAACCAGGACACGTCGTAGTACGGGTAGGCCGTATACGTGGCGTCCTTCGGCGGCATCTTGTTGAACACGTTGACCACCGACAGCGACAGGCGCGAGTGGTCGTCGAAGCGGTACTGCACCGAGGCGTTGTAGCGGTAGGTGGCCTTGATGTACGGGCTGTCGCCGCTGTCCTCGTCGAACACCTGGTCGTAGCTGTCCGAGTTCGGCAGCTTGCCCAGGCGCGAGCCGTACACGGTCGCCGACCACGCGTCCTTCTCCCAGGTCACGCTGACACTGGTCTTGGTGCGCGGGATGTCGAAGCCGCTGTTCACCGCGAACTGGTCTTCGATGGGATCCCCCGGGTAGCGCTGGAAATCATGCTTCTTCACCCAGGTATGGGTGCCGTTGAAGATGAAGTCGCCAGCGCCGGTCTGCAGGCGGTAACGCAGGCCCACGTCGATGCCCGAGGTCGACTCGCGTGCCACGTTGATCGGGTTCACGTACACGCCGTACAGGCGGCCGTCGGCGGTGCGGGTCACCCGCGCCAGCGCGTCCACGCAGGTGGGCGAGGTGATGTCGGCGTCGCCCAGGCGGCAGTTCGCTTCGCTGGCCAGGATCGTGCGCACGTCCATGTCCTGCACCTGCTTGCGCATGTCGATGTCGAACCAGTCCACCGACAGGTCCAGGCCGGCGGCCGGCGACCAGACGAAGCCTGCGCTCCACGAGGTACTGGTCTCCGGGTCGAGTTCGCGGTTGCCGCTGCGGCTGCGGATCACGTTGCGCTCGTAGTCGGAGCAGTCATCGGCGTCGTCGGCACGGCAGCTGTACAGGTCTTCCGCCGTGGTCTCGTCGTTGCCCGGGCCGGCGAACACGTAGTGCAGGTCCGGCGCGCGGAAGGCGGTGCCGTAGGAGCCGCGCACCAGCAGTCTGTCCACGGGTCGCCATTCCAGGCCGCCGCTCCAGGTCGCCTTGCCGATGGTATGGCCCGAGTAGCGGTACTGGTCGTAGCGGCCGGCCACGCTCAGGTTCAGCGTGTCGTGCAGCGGCAGGCGCAGCTCGGCGGCGGTCGCCCAGCGGTTGCGCGAACCCTTGCCGTCCGAATCCTTCCAGCTGTAGTAGTAGTACTCGGTCGCCAGCGGGTCGGGATTCAGTGCATAGGCCTGCTGGCCCACTTCCACCGTCGCGGCGAAACCAGCGTCGCCGCCGGGCAGCGCGAACAGCGAGCCGTTGGTCAGCGTGAGGGCGGCCGTCTCGGTGCGCGATTTCGGCGTGTAGGTCGTGCGCGCGGCGATCGACTCGTACTCGGCGCGGGTCAGCGGCCGGTACAGGCGCGACGGGTCGGCGTTGTAGATCGGGAAGCCATCATCGTCCTCGCCCAGCTGCGGCCCCAGGAACAGGTCGTTGGCCTTGGCGGCAATGATCTGCGGCCAGCTGATCCGCGACTGGTACTGCGAATGGCTCAGCGCCGCTTCGTAGTCCCAGTTGCCCGCCAGGTTGCCCTTGAAGCCGGTGGTCACGCTGAAGGTCTTCTGCGTGCTGCGCACCATGGCGTTGCGCAGGCCACCCATTTCCTCGGGCGAGAACTGGCGCTGCCAGAACTCGATCTCGCCGGTGGCCTCGTTGTTGAAGTAGCCCGACTCGTCGCCGTCGGCCGCCATGCGTCCCCACGAGGTGACGTCGCGCATCAGCGCCAGCGTGTGGTAGCCCATCTGCACGTCGGCAAACCACTGCTGGCCGTTGTCGAAGTCATAGCTCAGCGAGGCGTAGCCGTTGGCGCCGCGGCGCTTGCTGAGGATGGTGCCGTAGCCGATCGACGCATCACTGCCGCAGTAGTAGCCATAGCGCGGGCGGAAGGCGTGGTAGGTGCTGCCCTGGTTCTGCCCGGCCAGCGCTTCGCAGGTGGCCGCGCCCGGGTCCAGGTAGTCATCGTTGTAGTCGGTGCGCAGGTAGGCACGGCGCGCGATGCGCGAGCCTTCGGTCGGCCCGTCCTGGGTCGAATCCTGGATGTCGCGCTCGTAGGCCCACAGCGGCGTCTGCGACTGCAGCTCCACGCTGTAGACCGCATTGAAGTTGCCCTTGCTGAAGCCGCTGGACAGGCTCATGTCGAACGACTCGCCGCCGCCTTCGCTGGTGGTGCCCATGCGCACGTCGACCGTGGTGCCGTCGGCCTTCTTCTTCAGGATGAAGTTGACCACGCCGGCGATCGCATCCGAGCCGTAGATGGCCGACGCGCTGCCGGTCAGCACTTCGATGCGGTCGATCATGCCCAGCGGGATGTTGGACACGTCGGTGAAGTTGCTGCGGCCCTGGAAGGGCATCGGGAAATCGGCGATGCGGCGGCCGTTGACCAGCACCAGGGTGTGGTTCGGGCCCAGCCCGCGCAGGTCGACCTGCTGTGCGCCCGGCGAGAAGTCGGCGCCGCTGGAGGACTGCTGGCTCTGGGTCTCGCCGCCGTTCTGGGTCATCGCACGCAGCACGTCAGGCACCGTGGTGAAGCCGCTGGAGCGGATCTCCTCGGCATTGATCACCGTGATCGGTGCCGGGCCTTCCACCTGCGCGCGCGGGATGCGCGAACCGGTTACCTGGACTGCATCAAGTTGCTGCACCGAAGAGGAGCCGGGGCTCTGGGCCGCTGCCGAGGCAGCAACACCCATCAACGCCAGCTGGATCGACCACGCCATCGCCTGTCTACGCATGAGAAATATCTCGGGAATGAAGCCGGCCCGCAGAGGAGGGGCCCTGTCCCCCATTCACAATCCGGAATGGGCGCGCGCATTTAACGCCTTTTTTACGCTCTTGACTACAGGTCTTTCATCTGGCAAAGAGTGAAAACGATTGCAAGCCGATTCTGTTCAGGGAGATCAACCATGAGCGCCCTTGTCCGCCGCGTCTGCTCAAGCCTCGTGCTGGGGATCGTGCTGGCACTGATGGCCCCGCTGGCATCAGCGCAGGACCCCCGCGACCTGCAGTCCCCCGGTTTCGATTATTACGAGATTGGCGACCTGGATGCACCCCGGCCCGGCCCGCGCGCGCCGGCGATGATGCTGATGGGGGGCGGCGAGTGGGTACCCGAAGCCTTCCAGTGGTGGCTGCGCCAGGCCGGCAACGGCCGCGTGCTGATCCTGCGCGCATCGGGCCGCGACGAACTGCAGGAGCGCCTGTACCGCGACATCGGCGGTACCACCGCCGTGCAGACCCTGGTGTTCGACAACCGCCGCGGTGCCGACGATCCGGCGGTGCTGCGCGTGGTGGCCGCCGCCGATGCCATCTTCATCGCCGGCGGCGACCAGTCGCGCTACATCCGCTTCTGGAAGGGCACGGCGCTCAATCGTGCCCTCAATGCGCACGTGCGGGCCGGCAAGCCGATTGCCGGCACCAGTGCCGGCCTGGCGATCCTCGGCGGCTATGCCTATGGCGCGCTGGACGGCGGCAGCATCACCTCGGCCGGCGCGCTGGCCGACCCGATGGGCAGTGCGGTGACTCTCGACAGCGGTTTCCTGCACATGCCCTATCTGCAGCGCGTGGTCACCGACACCCACTTCGACAAGCGCGACCGCCTCGGCCGCCTGATCGTGTTCGTTGCCCGCGCCGCCCGCGAGAGTGGTGATCCGGACATGGTCGGCATCGGTGTGGACGAGGACACGGCCCTGTGCGTGGAGCCCGACGGCCAGGCCCAGGTCTACAGCGCCGATGGCGAAGGCAAGGTCTGGGTGGTCAGTCCCGGCCGCGACGCCGACCGCCTGGTGGAGGGCGAACCGCTGCAGTTCCACGCAGTGCCGGTAACCGTGGTCGCCAGTGGTGGCCGCCTGCGCCTGGATGACTTCCAGGCCGACGTCGACTACCAGGCCATGGCCGACATCACCGACGGCGAGATCGAAGTCATCCGCCGGTAGTGCCGGCCGCGGGCCGGCGGCCTTGCCGCGAAGCACCTTCCGCCGGGCATGGCCCGGCGCTACCGAACCATTTCCCTGGAGACGTACCTGATGAAACTGCGCCTGGCGCTGTCCGCCCTGCTGTCCCTGCCCCTGCTCGCGCAGGCAGCGCCGTCCACTTCACCGCTGCTGGTCATCCATGGCGGGGCAGGGGTCGAGCGCAAGGATCTGTCGCCGGCCGAAGAGAAGGCTGCGCGCGCCGCGCTTCAGGCTGCACTGTTGAAAGGCCACGCCGAACTGGCTGCCGGCCGTCCCGCGCTGGCCGCAGTGACCGCCGCGATCAGCGTGCTCGAGGACGATCCGACCTTCAATGCCGGCAAGGGTGCGGTATTCACCCATGACGGCCGCAACGAACTGGATGCCGCGCTGATGGATGGCGCCACCCAGGCGGCCGGCGCGGTGGCCGGCGTGCAGCGCGTGCGCAACCCGATCCAGCTGGCGCAGCTGGTCATGCAGAAATCGCCGCACGTGATGATGGTCGGGCAGGGCGCCGAGGCATTCGCGGTGGAGCAGGGTGTCAGCCTGGTCGATCCCTCGTACTTCCGCACCGACAAGCGCTGGCAGCAGCTGCAGCGCGCGCTCAAGGAAGAGGCCAGCGGCCAGGCCCATGCCGATCTGGAGACGGCAAAGCACTTCGGTACCGTCGGTGCGGTCGCACTGGATGCGCAGGGCCATCTTGCGGCCGGCACGTCCACCGGCGGCATGACCAACAAGCGCTACGGGCGCGTGGGTGATTCGCCGATCATCGGTGCCGGCACCTGGGCTGATGCGCGTTGCGCGGTGTCGGGCACTGGTTGGGGCGAGTACTACATCCGCACTGCGGCCGCGCACGAGATCTGCGCGCGCATGCGCTACCAGGGGCAGACGCCGGAGCAGGCTGGCAAGGGCGTCATCAACGACACCATCCCGAAGATGGGGGGCGACGGTGGGGCGATCGTGCTGTCCGCAGACGGAAAAGCAGCCACGCCGTTCAACACGCAGGGCATGTATCGGGGCTGGATCGGCGCCGACGGAGTGCCTCATGTCGCAATTTTCGCCAACGAGACCCTGGTGCTGCCAGGGCAATAACGTTGCGTATCAATGGGTTTGCGACAACGTGTGAAAAAAATGGAAAAAAGCGTTGACAGCCCCCCGTCCCATCAGCAGAATAAGCGGCTCACCACCACACACCGCAACGCTTCGGCGGCAACGGGATGGGGTGGTAAGGAGGGATACCCAAGCGGCCAACGGGGGCAGACTGTAAATCTGCTGGCTTACGCCTTCGGTGGTTCGAATCCACCTCCCTCCACCAGATTCACGTTGTGGCACATTCCCGGTGCGGGAGTAGTTCAATGGTAGAACCTCAGCCTTCCAAGCTGATGGTGCGGGTTCGATTCCCGTCTCCCGCTCCATTGAATGAACTTTGAATATTATCGAGTTCATGCCATAATGCAAAACTCGCTCACATAGCTCAGTCGGTAGAGCACTTCCTTGGTAAGGAAGAGGTCGAAGGTTCGATTCCTTTTGTGAGCACCATCTTAAGCACCACACCAGACGAATTCGAGATAAGCAGCCATGGCCAAGGGTAAGTTCGAGCGCACCAAGCCGCACGTCAACGTCGGCACCATCGGTCACGTCGACCACGGCAAGACCACGCTGACCGCCGCACTGACCAAGATCGGTGCCGAGCGTTTCGGTGGCGAGTTCAAGGACTACTCGGCCATTGACGCCGCTCCGGAAGAGAAGGCTCGTGGTATCACGATCTCGACCGCGCACGTCGAATACGAATCCACCACCCGTCACTACGCCCACGTCGATTGCCCGGGCCACGCTGACTACGTCAAGAACATGATCACCGGTGCTGCCCAGATGGACGGCGCGATCCTGGTGTGCTCGGCCGCTGACGGCCCGATGCCGCAGACCCGCGAGCACATCCTGCTGTCGCGTCAGGTCGGCGTGCCGTACATCGTCGTGTTCCTGAACAAGGCCGACATGGTTGACGATGCCGAGCTGCTGGAACTGGTCGAAATGGAAGTCCGCGAGCTGCTGAGCAAGTACGACTTCCCGGGCGACGACACCCCGATCATCTCGGGTTCGGCCCGCCTGGCGCTGGAAGGCGACCAGAGCGACATCGGCGTGCCGGCCGTGATCAAGCTGGTCGATGCTCTCGACAGCTGGATCCCGACCCCGGAGCGTGACGTCGACAAGCCGTTCCTGATGCCGGTGGAAGACGTGTTCTCGATCTCGGGCCGCGGCACCGTGGTGACCGGTCGTATCGAGCGCGGCGTGATCAAAGTCGGCGAAGAAATCGAAATCGTCGGCATCCGTCCGGTGCAGAAGACCACCGTGACCGGCGTCGAAATGTTCCGCAAGCTGCTGGACCAGGGTCAGGCAGGTGACAACGCCGGTCTGCTGCTGCGCGGCACCAAGCGTGACGACGTCGAGCGTGGCCAGGTTCTGGCCAAGCCGGGTTCGATCAAGCCGCACACCAAGTTCGACGCCGAAGTCTACGTGCTGTCGAAGGACGAGGGCGGCCGTCACACCCCGTTCTTCAAGGGCTACCGTCCGCAGTTCTACTTCCGTACCACCGACATCACCGGTGCGGTTGAGCTGCCGGAAGGCGTCGAGATGGTGATGCCGGGCGACAACATCAAGATGGTTGTCACCCTGATCAACCCGGTCGCCATGGACGCCGGCCTGCGCTTCGCAATCCGCGAAGGTGGCCGTACTGTCGGCGCCGGTGTGGTCTCCACCATCATCGAGTAAGCCTGCAAAGCCGGCGGTTGCATAGCGCTGCCGGTCGCGCGAGTGGCGGGCCGGGAACCTCGGTCCGCCTTCGCCGTCTAAGGGAAGGCAAGTTTCAATCTGTACGCCAGTAGCTCAATTGGCAGAGCAGCGGTCTCCAAAACCGCAGGTTGGGGGTTCGAGTCCCTCCTGGCGTGCCATCTGCCCACCTTATCCAGCGGTTCGGCCGCTAAAGCAGACATAGCCTGATGAATAGCAAGATCGAACACTCCAAGGACACCTCCACCCAGGGTGGGGATATCGTCAAGTACGCCCTCGCCACCCTGCTGGTGCTGGCTGGTCTGTTCGTCTGGTTCTGGTTCTCCGCTGACTCCGGTCGCGCTGCCCAGCTGGGCGCGTGGACGGGTCAGCTGCGTGCGTTGGCCGTTGTCGTGGGTCTGGCTGGTGGTATCGGCGTGTTCCTGCTGACCGGCAAGGGTCGTGATACCCGCGAATTCCTCTCCGAGTCGCGCTTCGAGCTGCGCAAGGTGGTCTGGCCGACGCGCCAGGAAGCCACCCGCATGACTTGGGTCGTGATGGTTGTGGTGATCATCCTCAGCCTGCTGCTGGGTGGATTCGATTACGTCATTCAGCGGCTGGTCCAGCTGTTCCTGACCCGCTAAGGAGATTTGCATGAAGCGTTGGTACGTCGTTCACGCCTATTCGGGCTTCGAGAAGTCGGTTGCGCAGGCCCTGCGTGATCGCATCGTCCGTGATGGCATGGAAGAGCGCTTCGGCGATGTCCTGGTCCCGACCGAAGAAGTGGTCGAGATGCGTGCCGGCCAGAAGCGTCGTTCCGAGCGCAAGTTCTTCCCGGGTTACGTGCTGGTCCAGATCGAGACCCACGAAGAAGCCGGCATCCCGCGCATCGACAACGAAAGCTGGCACCTGGTCAAGGAAACCCCGCGCGTCATGGGCTTCATCGGCGGCACCGCCGATCGTCCGCTGCCGATCGCCGATTCCGAGGCCGAAGCCATCCTGAACCGCGTTCAGGAAGGTGTCGAGAAGCCGCGTCCGAAGGTGCTGTTCGAGCCGGGCCAGATGGTCCGCGTTACCGACGGCCCGTTCAACGATTTCAATGGCGTCGTCGAAGAAGTCAACTACGAGAAGAGCCGTCTGCGCGTCTCGGTGCTGATCTTCGGTCGTGCCACTCCGGTCGAGCTCGAGTTCGGCCAGGTCGAAAAGGCCGTCTGACCTGTCGGTAGAGTCGAGCTTGCTCGACTTTGCAGATCAGTCGAGCAAGCTCGACTCTACGGAACCAGGAACCGGGCTCAGCCCGGTTTCATTCGTTTACGTGCCGCTTCAGGCATGTGAAGAAAAAACCTGTTATAGTGCGCGGCTCCCCGCTGGGAAGCCAGCAGGACGAGGCCGCCGCAAGGTGGCCTTCAGCATGATTTCAAAACGCGATGCCGGGACGCGTGATTCCCGGTCCGATGGGGAGCCTGTTGTCGCAAGGCGCTAGCACCCGGAGAGCATACTCATGGCAAAGAAAGTTGTCGGTTACATCAAGCTGCAGGTGAAGGCCGGTCAGGCCAACCCCTCGCCGCCGGTCGGTCCTGCGCTGGGTCAGCGCGGCCTGAACATCATGGAATTCTGCAAGGCGTTCAACGCTGCCACGCAGAAGCTCGAGCCGGGTCTGCCGGTTCCGGTGATCATCACGGCCTACTCGGACCGTACGTTCACCTTCATCACCAAGAGCACCCCGGCCACCACCCTGCTGAAGAAGGCCGCTGGCATCTCGTCGGGCTCCAAGCGCCCGAACACCGAGAAGGTCGGCAAGGTCACCCGTAAGCAGCTGGAAGAGATCGCCAAGGCGAAGGAACCGGATCTGACTGCCGCCGATCTGGACGCCGCCGTGCGTACCATCGCTGGCTCTGCCCGTTCCATGGGCCTCGTGGTGGAGGGTTAATCAGATGGCACAGAACAAGCGCGAAAAGGCCATCAAGGCCGCCGTTGTCCCGGGCAAGTCGTACGCCTTCGAAGACGCGATCAACATCCTGAAGACCGCCACCAAGGCCAAGTTCGTCGAGTCGATCGACGTTGCTGTGCGCCTGGGCGTCGATGCGAAGAAGTCCGACCAGCAGGTCCGTGGCTCCACCGTGCTGCCGGCGGGTACCGGCAAGTCGGTCCGCGTCGCTGTCTTCGCTCCGGCCGGTGCCAAGGCTGACGAAGCCCTGGCTGCTGGCGCCGAAGCCGTCGGTATGGACGACCTGGCCGAGAAGATGCAGGCCGGCGATCTGAACTACGACGTCGTCATCGCGACCCCGGACGCCATGCGCGTCGTCGGTAAGCTGGGCACCGTGCTGGGCCCGCGCGGCCTGATGCCGAACCCGAAGGTCGGCACCGTTTCCCCGAACCCGGGTGAAGCCGTGAAGAACGCCAAGTCGGGCCAGGTCCGTTACCGCACCGACAAGGCCGGTATCATCCACTGCACCATCGGCAAGGCCGACTTCGCCGAAGACGCGCTGAAGTCGAACCTGACCGCGCTGCTGCTGGACCTGATCAAGGCCAAGCCGGCCACCTCGAAGGGCACCTACCTGCAGAAGGTTTCGGTCAGCTCGACGATGGGCCCGGGCGTCACCGTCGACCAGTCGTCGCTGACCCTGAAGTAATTGTTTCAAGCGGTCACGGTACCCTCGGGCACCGTGACCGTGACATTTGAAGGCATCGCCAGCCGTACATCGCTGGTGGTAGCCGTCAAAGACCGCAGGCGCGGTCGTGGCAATACCGGCGACGGGCACGGAAGCTCGATATGGCAGGGAGTCGCCGCCGGAGCAGCAATGACCGCTTAATCGATTCTTCGGAATCAACCTGCGTAGATGGTGCCCTTCTGGAGTTTTTCTGGTTCACGCACGTCTGGGATCTTCCCCGATTGCACTCCAGGTCTGGAACGGCCCACCCCCGGAACATCATTCCGATGTTCCCGGCGTCCAGGACGGATGCCGCACAGGACCGCACACGGCAGGAGCCGTAAGCGGAGTTCAATTGGAGGAGTGCAATGGCTCTCAATCTGTCCCAGAAGCAAGAAGTAGTCGCCGAGCTGGCAGACGTCGCCGCCAAGGCCCACTCCTTGATCGCAGCCGAATACGCTGGCACCACGGTCGCCCAGATGACCGCGATGCGCAAGCAGGCTCGTGAAACCGGTGTTTTCTTGAAGGTTGTCAAGAACACCCTGGCTTCGCGTGCCGTTGAAGGCACCGAGTTCGCAGTCGCACAGGACCAGATGGTTGGTCCGCTGCTGTACGCGTTCTCGCTCGAGGAGCCCGGCGCAGCCGGTCGCCTGATCAAGGAAGCCGCCAAGGGCAACGACAAGCTGAAGGCTAAGGTCGTCGCCATCGGTGGTGAAGTGTTCCCGGCGAGCCACGTCGAGGTTCTGGCATCGCTGCCGACCCGCGACCAGGCCCTGGCAATGCTGGCACGCGTCCTGGCCGAGCCGGTCACGATGTTCGCCCGCGCCATCAAGGCTATCGGTGACAAGCAGAACGGTGGCGAAGCCGCTGAAGCTGCTGAACCGGCCGCCGAGACCGCCTGAGTTTCGACTATTTAGTGGTTCCTTGCGGAACCTCATCCCAGAAAATCATCCAAAGGTAATTATCATGTCCCTTACCAACGAACAGATCGTCGACGCCATCGCCGAGAAGTCCCTGATGGAAGTGATGGAGCTGGTCAAGGCCATCGAAGAGAAGTTCGGCGTCTCCGCCGCTGCTCCGGTCGCCGCTGCTGTGGCTGGCCCGGCTGCCGTTGTTGAAGAGCAGACCGAATTCGTCGTCACCCTGAAGACCGCTGGCGACAAGAAGGTCGAAGTCATCAAGGCCGTCCGCGCCATCACCGGCCTGGGCCTGAAGGAAGCGAAGGACCTGGCCGAAGCCGGCGGCGTCCTGAAGGACAACGCTTCGAAGGACGAAGCCGAGAAGATGAAGAAGGACCTGGAAGCTGCTGGCGCGACTGTCGAAGTCAAGTAAGCACTTCCCTTGCATCGTCATCGATTCACGGCGATGCAGCCAAGGCTGGGGGCGTAAGCCCCCGGCCTTTGGTCGTTGTTGCGGTGTTGTAGAGTCGACTGTTAGTCGACTGCTGTGAAGGAAGTCGACTAACAGTCGACTCTACCGGTTCAAAAGCAGAAAAAGCCCAACACGGGCTGCGGTCACAACCTCGCCAGCCAGCGCCTCGCGCGGCGGCAGGGCAGTAGATGCAGACGAGTTGGCAGTTGGAAGTAGCAAGAGAAGGCGTGCTGGTGCCGGCAATACCAGCGACTTCCAACTGACAATTTCAAGTTCCCTTCGGGTCGTGGGCGCACGACCCGCACAAACAGGTGGAAGACCTCATGACGTCCTATTCGTTCACCGAGAAAAAGCGTATCCGCAAGGATTTCGGCAAGCAGCGCTCGATCCTCGAAGTGCCGTTCCTGCTGGCCATCCAGGTGGATTCCTACCGTGATTTCCTGCAGGAAAACATCGATCCGGCCAAGCGCGCCGATTACGGCCTGCACGCTGCGCTGAAGTCGGTCTTCCCGATCGCCAGCTACAGCGGCAATGCTGCCCTGGAATACGTCGGCTACAAGCTGGGCGAGCCGGTCTTCGACGAGCGTGAGTGCCGTCAGCGTGGCATGAGCTACGGTGCGCCGCTGCGCGTGACCGTGCGCCTGGTCATCTACGACCGCGAGTCGTCGACCAAGGCCATCAAGTACGTGAAGGAGCAGGAGGTCTATCTGGGCGAAATCCCGCTGATGACCGAGAACGGCACCTTCATCGTCAACGGCACCGAGCGCGTCATCGTCTCGCAGCTGCACCGTTCGCCGGGCGTGTTCTTCGACCACGACCGTGGCAAGACCCACAGCTCGGGCAAGCTGCTGTACAGCGCCCGCATCATTCCTTACCGCGGCTCCTGGCTGGACTTCGAGTTCGACCCGAAGGACGCGCTGTTCACCCGTATCGACCGTCGCCGCAAGCTGCCGGTGTCGATCCTGCTGCGCGCGCTTGGCTACAGCAACGAAGAGATGCTGGCCGAGTTCTTCGAGATCAACACCTTCCACATCAACCCGGATGAAGGCGTCCAGCTGGAGCTGGTGCCGGAGCGCCTGCGTGGCGAAACCCTGGGCTTCGACCTCGCCGACGGCGACAAGGTCATCGTGGAAGCCGGCAAGCGCATCACCGCGCGCCACATCAAGCAGCTGGAAGCCTCGGGCATCGCCGCCCTGGCCGTGCCGGACGACTACATCGTCGGCCGCATCCTGTCGCACGACGTGGTCGATGCCTCGACCGGCGAACTGCTGGCCCAGGCCAACGACGAGATCAGCGACGAGCAGCTGCAGAACTTCCGCAAGGCCGGCGTCGATGCGGTGGGCACCCTGTGGGTGAACGACCTGGATCGTGGCCCGTACCTGTCCAACACCCTGCGCATCGATCCGACCAAGACCCAGCTGGAAGCCCTGGTCGAAATCTACCGCATGATGCGTCCGGGCGAGCCGCCGACCAAGGATGCCGCGCAGAACCTGTTCCACAACCTGTTCTTCACCTTCGAGCGCTACGACCTGTCCGCGGTCGGCCGCATGAAGTTCAACCGTCGCGTGGGCCGCAAGGAAACCACCGGCGAAGCCGTGCTGTACGACAGCAAGTACTTCGGTGAGCGCAACGACGAAGAGTCCAAGCGCCTGGTCGGCGCCCACGGCGACAGTTCCGACATCCTGGACGTGATCAAGGTCCTGACCGAGATCCGCAACGGTCGCGGCGTGGTCGATGACATCGATCACCTGGGCAACCGTCGCGTGCGTTCGGTCGGTGAAATGGCCGAGAACGTGTTCCGCGTCGGCCTGGTCCGCGTCGAGCGCGCGGTCAAGGAACGCCTGTCGATGGCCGAGTCGGAAGGCCTGACCCCGCAGGAGCTGATCAACGCCAAGCCGGTCGCCGCTGCCATCAAGGAGTTCTTCGGCTCCTCGCAGCTGTCGCAGTTCATGGATCAGAACAACCCGCTGTCGGAAGTCACGCACAAGCGTCGCGTCTCGGCCCTGGGCCCGGGCGGTCTGACCCGTGAGCGCGCCGGCTTCGAAGTGCGCGACGTGCACCCGACCCATTACGGCCGCGTCTGCACCATCGAAACGCCGGAAGGCCCGAACATCGGCCTGATCAACTCGCTCGCCGTGTACGCCCGCACCAACCAGTACGGTTTCCTCGAGACCCCGTACCGCAAGGTCGTGGACGGCAAGGTCTATGACGAAGTCGAGTTCCTGTCGGCGATCGAAGAAAACGAATACGTCATTGCGCAGGCCAACGCGCTGACCAATGCCGACAGCGTGCTGACCGAGCAGTTCGTTCCGTGCCGCTTCCAGGGCGAATCGCTGCTGAAGCCGCCGGCGGAAGTCCACTTCATGGACGTCTCGCCGATGCAGACCGTGTCGATCGCGGCCGCGCTGGTTCCGTTCCTCGAGCACGATGACGCCAACCGTGCACTGATGGGCGCCAACATGCAGCGTCAGGCCGTGCCGACCCTGCGTGCGCAGAAGCCGCTGGTCGGTACCGGCATCGAGCGCGCCGTGGCGCGTGACTCCGGTGTGACCGTGAACGCCCGTCGTGGTGGCGAGATCGTGCAGATCGACGCTGCCCGCATCGTGGTCAAGGTCAACGAGGAAGAGATCGTTGGCGCCACCGATGCAGGCGTGGACATCTACAACCTGGTCAAGTACACCCGTTCGAACCAGAACACCTGCATCAACCAGCGTCCGCTGGTCCAGGTGGGTGACGTCATCGCCCGCGGCGACGTGCTGGCCGACGGTCCGTCCACCGACATCGGCGAACTGGCCCTGGGCCAGAACATGCTGATCGCGTTCATGCCGTGGAACGGCTACAACTTCGAAGACTCCATCCTGCTCTCCGAGCGCGTGGTGGAAGAGGATCGCTACACCACGATCCACATCGAAGAGCTGACCTGCGTTGCGCGTGACACCAAGCTGGGGCCGGAGGAAATCTCCGCCGACATCCCGAACGTTTCCGAGCAGGCGCTGAACCGCCTGGACGAAAGCGGCGTGGTGTACATCGGTGCGGAAGTCCGCGCCGGCGACATCATGGTCGGCAAGGTCACCCCGAAGGGCGAAAGCCAGCTGACCCCGGAAGAGAAGCTGCTGCGCGCGATCTTCGGCGAGAAGGCTTCGGACGTTAAGGACAGCTCGCTGCGCGTTCCGCCGGGCATGGACGGCACCGTCATCGACGTGCAGGTCTTCACCCGCGACGGCATCGAGAAGGACAAGCGCGCCCGCCAGATCGAAGAGTCTGAAATCAAGCGCGTCAAGAAGGACTTCGACGACCAGTTCCGCATCCTGGAAGCGGCCATCTACATGCGTCTGCGTTCGCAGATCGTGGGCAAGGTGGTCAACGGTGGTGCCGGCCTGAAGAAGGGCGACGTCATCTCCGACGCCTACCTGGACGGCCTGAAGAAGGCTGACTGGTTCGCCCTGCGCATGAAGGACGAGGACGCTTCGGAAGCCATCGAGCGCGCACAGAAGCAGATCCAGGCGCACGAGAAGGAATTCGAGCGTCGCTTCGCCGACAAGCGCGGCAAGATCACCGCCGGCGACGACCTCGCCCCGGGCGTGCTGAAGATGGTCAAGGTCTTCCTGGCCGTGAAGCGCCGCATCCAGCCGGGCGACAAGATGGCAGGCCGCCACGGCAACAAGGGTGTGGTCTCCAACGTGGTGCCGGTCGAGGACATGCCGTACATGGCCTCGGGTGAAACCGTGGACATCGTGCTGAACCCGCTGGGCGTGCCGTCGCGCATGAACATCGGCCAGATCCTGGAAGTGCACCTGGGCTGGGCAGCCAAGGGCCTGGGTCGCAAGATCCAGGCGATGATGGAAGCCCAGGCTGCGGTTGCCGACCTGCGCAAGTTCCTGGACGACATCTACAACCACGACGACACCAACGTGGCCAACCGTGTCGACCTGTCGCAGTTCAGCGACGAGGAACTGCTGCGTCTGGCCCGTAACCTCACCGACGGCGTGCCGATGGCTACCCCGGTGTTCGACGGCGCCACCGAAGCGGAAATCAAGCGCATGCTGGAACTGGCCGACCTGCCGAGCAGTGGCCAGACCCAGCTGTATGACGGCCGCACCGGTGAAGCGTTCGATCGCCACACCACCGTGGGTTACATGCACTACCTGAAGCTGAACCACCTGGTCGACGACAAGATGCACGCCCGTTCGACCGGTCCGTACTCGCTCGTCACCCAGCAGCCGCTGGGCGGCAAGGCGCAGTTCGGTGGCCAGCGCTTCGGTGAAATGGAAGTCTGGGCGCTGGAAGCCTACGGCGCGGCCTACACCCTGCAGGAAATGCTGACGGTGAAGTCCGATGACGTGCAGGGCCGCAACCAGATGTACAAGAACATCGTCGACGGTGAGCACGAGATGGTCGCGGGCATGCCGGAATCCTTCAACGTCCTCGTGAAGGAAATCCGCTCGCTGGCCATCAACATGGAACTGGAAGACAACTGATCCATGCCGGCGCGGCGGTCCGCCGCCGCGCCGCTGGCAGTCAACTGAAAGCCCATCGACACAGCATTCCTCCTTCTGGAGAACACCATGAAAGACCTGCTCAACCTCTTCAACCAGCAGCGCCAGACGCTGGACTTCGACGCGATCAAGATCGCGCTGGCCTCGCCGGACCTGATCCGTTCGTGGTCCTTCGGCGAAGTGAAGAAGCCGGAAACCATCAACTACCGTACCTTCAAGCCGGAGCGTGACGGCCTGTTCTGCGCCGCCATCTTCGGGCCGGTCAAGGACTACGAGTGCCTGTGCGGCAAGTACAAGCGCATGAAGCACCGCGGCGTGGTCTGCGAAAAGTGCGGCACCGAAGTGACCCTGGCCAAGGTGCGCCGCGAGCGCATGGGCCACATCGACCTGGCTTCGCCGGTCGCGCACATCTGGTTCCTCAAGTCGCTGCCGTCGCGCATCGGCCTGATGCTGGACATGACCCTGCGTGACATCGAGCGCGTGCTGTACTTCGAAGCCTACGTGGTGACCGAGCCGGGCCTGACCGCCTTGGAGCGCCGCCAGCTGCTGACCGAAGAACAGTACCTGACCGCCCGCCAGGAACACGGTGACGACTTCGACGCCGCCATGGGCGCCGAGGCCGTGTACGAACTGCTGCGCACGATCGACCTGCAGTCGGAAATGACCCGCCTGCGCGAGGAAATCGCCGCAACCGGTTCGGAAACCAAGCTCAAGCGCCTCACCAAGCGCATCAAGCTGATCGAAGCCTTCCTGGAATCGGGCAACCGTCCGGAATGGATGGTCATGACCGTGCTGCCGGTGCTGCCGCCGGACCTGCGTCCGCTGGTCCCGCTGGATGGCGGCCGCTTCGCGACCTCCGACCTGAACGACCTGTACCGCCGCGTCATCAACCGCAACAACCGCCTGCGCCGCCTGCTCGAACTGAGCGCGCCGGACATCATCGTGCGCAATGAAAAGCGCATGCTGCAGGAATCGGTCGATGCGCTGCTGGACAACGGCCGTCGCGGCCGTGCCATCACCGGCACCAACAAGCGCCCGCTGAAGTCGCTGGCCGACATGATCAAGGGCAAGCAGGGCCGCTTCCGCCAGAACCTGCTGGGCAAGCGCGTCGACTACTCGGGCCGTTCGGTCATCGTGGTCGGCCCGTACCTGCGCCTGCACCAGTGCGGCCTGCCGAAGAAGATGGCGCTCGAGCTGTTCAAGCCGTTCGTCTTCGCCAAGCTGCAGCGTCGTGGCCTGGCCACCACCATCAAGGCCGCCAAGAAGCTGGTCGAGCGCGAAGAAGCCGAAGTCTGGGACATCCTGGAAGAGGTCATCCGCGAACACCCGGTCATGCTGAACCGTGCGCCGACCCTGCACCGCCTGGGCATCCAGGCGTTCGAGCCGGTGCTGATCGAAGGCAAGGCCATCCAGCTGCACCCGCTGGTCTGCACCGCGTTCAACGCCGACTTCGACGGTGACCAGATGGCCGTCCACGTGCCGCTCTCGCTGGAAGCCCAGCTGGAAGCGCGTGCGCTGATGATGTCGACCAACAACATCCTGTCGCCGGCCAACGGCGAGCCGATCATCGTGCCGTCGCAGGACGTCGTGCTGGGTCTGTACTACATGACCCGCTCGCTGGAAAACAAGAAGGGCGAGGGCATGGCCTTCGCCAACATCGCCGAAGTCAAGCGCGCCTACGACAACCGCGTGGTGGAACTGCACGCACGCGTCAAGGTCCGCATCACCGAAGTGGTGACCGACGAAGAAGGCAACAAGCAGAACAAGACCTCGATCGTGGACACCACGATCGGTCGCGCCCTGCTGGCTGAAATCCTGCCGGAAGGCCTGCCGTTCGCGCTGGCCAACACCGAGCTGACCAAGAAGAACATCAGCCGCCTGATCAACTCCAGCTACCGCCAGCTGGGCCTGAAGGACACGGTCGTGTTCGCCGACAAGCTGATGTACACCGGCTTCGCTTACGCGACCCGCGCCGGCGTCTCCATCGGCATCGACGACATGCTGATCCCGGACGAGAAGAAGGGCATCCTCACCGAGGCCGAAGCCGAAGTGCTGGAAATCCAGGAGCAGTACCAGTCGGGCCTGGTCACCGCCGGCGAGCGCTACAACAAGGTGGTCGACATCTGGTCGCGCACCAATGAGCGCATCGCCAAGGCGATGATGGACACCATCGGTACCGAGAAGGTCGTCAATGCCAAGGGCGAGACCATCGACCAGAAGTCGATGAACTCGCTGTACATCATGGCCGACTCCGGTGCGCGTGGTTCGCAGGCGCAGATCCGTCAGCTGGCCGGTATGCGCGGCCTGATGGCGCGTCCGGACGGCTCGATCATCGAGACGCCCATCAAGGCGAACTTCCGCGAAGGCCTGAACGTGCAGGAGTACTTCAACTCCACCCACGGTGCCCGTAAGGGTCTGGCCGATACCGCACTGAAGACCGCGAACTCGGGTTACCTGACCCGTCGTCTGGTCGACGTCGCGCAGGACGTGGTCATCACCGAAGTGGATTGCGGTACCACCGAAGGCCTGATCATGACCCCGATCGTGGAAGGCGGCGACGTGGTCGAGCCGCTGAAGGATCGCGTGCTGGGTCGCGTGGTTGCCGAGGACGTGTTCCTGCCGGGCAACGACGAAGATCCGATCGTCACCCGCAACACCCTGCTCGACGAAGCCTGGGTCGCCAAGCTGGAAGATGCCGGCGTGCAGAGCATCAAGGTGCGTTCGACGATCTCGTGCGAATCGGCCTTCGGTGTCTGCGGTCGCTGCTACGGCCGCGATCTGGCCCGTGGCCACCTGGTCAACATCGGTGAAGCGGTCGGCGTCATCGCTGCCCAGTCCATCGGTGAGCCGGGTACCCAGCTGACCATGCGTACGTTCCACATCGGTGGTGCGGCGTCGCGAGCTGCTGCGGTCGACAACATCACCGTCAAGACCACCGGTTCGGTCAAGTTCAGCAACCTCAAGTCGGTCGAGCACGCCAACGGCTCGCTGGTGGCAGTGTCGCGTTCGGGCGAAATCTCGGTGCTCGATGCCCACGGCCGTGAGCGTGAGCGTTACAAGCTGCCGTACGGTGCGACCATCACCTCGAAGGACGGTGATGCGATCAAGGCTGGCCAGACCGTGGCCAACTGGGATCCGCATAACCACCCGATCGTGTCGGAAGTTGCCGGCTTCATCCGCTTCATCGACTTCGTCGACGGCATCACCGTCATCGAGAAGACCGACGAGCTGACCGGCCTCGCTTCGCGCGAAATCACCGATCCGAAGCGTCGTGGTGCCCAGGCCAAGGACCTGCGCCCGATCGTGCGCATCGTCGACGCCAAGGGCAACGACCTGTCCATCCCGGGCACCGATCTGCCGGCGCAGTACCTGCTGCCGCCGCGTTCGATCGTCAACCTGCAGGACGGCGCCGCAGTGGGCGTGGGCGACGTCGTCGCCAAGATCCCGCAGGAAGCGTCGAAGACCCGCGACATCACCGGTGGTCTGCCGCGCGTGGCCGATCTGTTCGAAGCCCGCAAGCCGAAGGATCCGGCAGTGCTGGCCGAGCGTTCGGGCATCATCAGCTTCGGCAAGGACACCAAGGGCAAGCAGCGCCTGATCATCAAGGACACCGATGGTTCGGAACACGAAGAGCTGATCCCGAAGTACCGCCAGGTCATCGTGTTCGAAGGCGAGCATGTCACCAAGGGTGAAACCATCGTGGACGGCGAGCCGAGCCCGCAGGACATCCTGCGCCTGCTGGGTGTCGAACCGCTGGCCGCCTACCTGGTGAAGGAAATCCAGGACGTGTACCGCCTGCAGGGCGTGAAGATCAACGACAAGCACATCGAGGTCATCACCCGCCAGATGCTGCGCAAGGTCGAGATCACCGACCAGGGCAGCAGCAAGTTCCTGAACGGCGAACAGGTGGAGCGCCAGCGCGTAATCGAGGAGAATGCGCGCCTGTCGACCCGCAACGAGCTGCCGGCGCACTTCGATCCGGTCCTGCTGGGTATCACCAAGGCATCGCTGGCGACCGAATCGTTCATCTCGGCCGCTTCGTTCCAGGAAACCACCCGCGTGCTGACCGAAGCTGCCGTCCGCGGCACCAAGGACAACCTGCGCGGCCTGAAGGAAAACGTCATCGTCGGCCGCCTGATCCCGGCCGGTACCGGTCTGTCGTACCACAGCAGCCGCCGCCGCGGCGCTTCGGGTCTCACCGACTCGGAGATGCAGGCCCTGACCGGCACCCCGGCAGCCGTCGAAGCTCCGGCCGTTGAAGCCGAAGCTGAACAGGCGTCTGGCGAAGAATGAGGTATCAGGTCCGGCCGCGAGGCCGGACCACCCCGTCGGTCCATCGACGGGATTGGGAAAGGGCAGGGGGGATCGTCCGCGATCCTCCCGGCCAACCTGAACGGGGTGCACGGAGGCTCCCCAGTAACGTTCCAGGATCAGGAACGGGCTTGACAGGAGGCGTTTGACTGCTTTCCTGACAGGTTGCTACAATCGTCTGTCTCAGCAGGCCAGAATTTTGGCCTGCTTTAACATTTCCGCATCTCTGGCCGGATTTCCGGCCACCAATCAGAAGAACCTACTGATGGCGACGATCAACCAGCTGGTCCGCAAGCCGCGGCAAGCTACTACGTACAAGAGTGCCTCGCCGGCGCTCGACAAGTGCCCGCAGCGCCGTGGCGTCTGCACGCGCGTTTACACCACCACCCCGAAGAAGCCGAACTCGGCTCTCCGCAAGGTTGCCAAGGTCCGCCTGACCAACCAGGAAGAAGTCATTTCCTACATCGGCGGCGAAGGCCACAACCTGCAGGAGCACTCCGTGGTCCTGATCCGTGGCGGTCGCGTCAAGGATCTGCCGGGTGTGCGTTACCACACCGTTCGTGGCTCGCTCGACGCCGCCGGCGTTGCCAAGCGTCGCCAGGCCCGTTCCAAGTACGGCGCCAAGCGTCCGAAGGCATAAGGAGAGACCACTATGTCGCGTAAGGGTAATACTCCGCAGCGTTCCGTCCTGCCGGATCCGAAGCACGGAAGCGAAACCATCGCCCGTTTCATCAACATGGTCATGCTGAGCGGCAAGAAGTCCGTCGCTGAGAAGATCGTGTACGGTGCCATGGACGTCATCGCCGAGAAGAACGCCAACTCGATCGAGCTGGTGCAGAAGGCTCTGGACAACGTCGCTCCGGCGGTCGAAGTGAAGTCGCGCCGTGTCGGTGGTGCCACCTACCAGGTGCCGGTCGAAGTGCGTGCATCGCGCAAGATGGCCCTGGCCATGCGCTGGCTGATCGACTCCGCGCGCAAGCGTGGTGAGAACACCATGCCGAAGAAGCTGGCTGCTGAACTGATCGACGCCTCGGAAAACCGTGGCGGCGCCATCAAGAAGCGCGAAGAAACCCACCGCATGGCCGAAGCCAACAAGGCCTTCGCCCACTACCGCTGGTGAGTTTGACGGCCTTGTAAAACAGGCAGGGCAGCACCACATCGGTGCTGCCTCGCGGCCCCGGAAGGGCTGCGCCAATCCGAAGGCCGCCGCAAGGCGGCGTTCGGCCATCCGAAATCCAAGAAATCTGAGAGGCTCCCCGTGGCCCGTTCCACTCCCATCGAGCGTTACCGTAACTTCGGCATCATGGCTCACATCGATGCCGGCAAGACCACCACGTCCGAGCGCATCCTGTTCTACACCGGCAAGAGCCACAAGATCGGTGAAGTGCACGACGGCGCCGCCACCATGGACTGGATGGAGCAGGAGCAGGAGCGTGGCATCACGATCCAGTCCGCTGCCACCACCGCGTTCTGGAAGGGCATGGACAAGTCCCTGCCGGAACACCGCTTCAACATCATCGACACCCCCGGGCACGTCGACTTCACCATCGAAGTCGAGCGTTCGCTGCGCGTGCTCGATGGCGCGGTGTTCGTGCTGTGTGCCGTCGGTGGCGTGCAGCCGCAGTCGGAAACCGTGTGGCGCCAGGCCAACCGTTACAAAGTGCCGCGCATTGCGTTCGTCAACAAGATGGACCGCACCGGCGCCAACTTCTACAAGGTCCGTGACCAGCTGAAGGCCAAGCTCGGCGCTGTCGCCGTGCCGATGCAGCTGCCGATCGGTGCCGAGGACGGCTTCAAGGGCGTCGTCGACCTGCTGAAGATGAAGGCCATCCATTGGGATGAAGCCTCGCAGGGCATGAAGTTCGAGTATGGCGAAATCCCGGCCGACCTGCAGGAAAAGGCTGAAGAAGCCCGTACCTACATGATCGAAACCGCGGCTGAAGCCAGCGAAGAGCTGATGGAAAAGTACCTGGGCGGCGAAGAGCTGGCCGAGGCCGAAATCATCAACGCGCTGCGTACCCGTACCCTGGCCACCGAAATCGTCCCGATGTACTGCGGTTCGGCGTTCAAGAACAAGGGCGTGCAGGCCATGCTGGACGGCGTGATCCAGCTGCTGCCGTCGCCGGTCGACGTGCCGGACGTGACCGGTACCGACGTGGATGACGAAAACGTCGCCATGACCCGCAAGTCCGACGACAAGGCTCCGTTCTCGTCGCTGGCCTTCAAGATCATCACCGATCCGTTCGTCGGCGCGCTGACCTTCTTCCGTGTCTACTCGGGCACCCTGAACGGTGGCGACACCGTCCTGAACTCGGTGAAGGGCAAGAAGGAGCGCATCGGCCGCATCCTGCAGATGCATTCGAACAACCGCGAAGAAATCAAGGAAGTTCTGGCCGGTGACATCGCCGCTGCCGTGGGCCTGAAGGACACCACCACCGGTGACACCCTGTGCTCGATCGACCAGCCGATCATCCTGGAGCGCATGACGTTCCCGGAACCGGTGATCTCGATGGCTGTCGAGCCGAAGACCAAGTCGGACCAGGAAAAGATGGGTCTGGCCCTGGGCCGTCTGGCGCAGGAAGATCCGTCGTTCCGCGTCAAGACCGACGAAGAATCCGGCCAGACCATCATCTCGGGCATGGGCGAGCTGCACCTGGACATCATCGTCGACCGCCTGAAGCGCGAGTTCAACGTTGAAGCCAACGTCGGCGCGCCGCAGGTTGCCTACCGCGAAACCATCACCCTGGCCGACGTCAAGTCGGACTACAAGCACGCCAAGCAGTCCGGTGGTAAGGGTCAGTACGGTCACGTCGTGATCGAGCTGTCGCCGATCACCGCTGAAGACCGCGCCGATGCGAAGATCGCTCCGCTGATCAAGGACGACTTCCTGTTCGTCAATGACATCACCGGCGGCGTGATTCCGAAGGAATTCATTCCTTCGATCGAAAAGGGCCTGCGCGAAACCATCACCAGCGGTCCGCTGGCTGGCTTCCCGGTGGTGGACGTGAAGGTCAAGCTGGTCTTCGGTTCGTACCACGACGTCGACTCCTCGGAAATGGCGTTCAAGCTGGCATCGTCGATGGCCTTCAAGCAGGGCTTCGCCAAGGCCAAGCCGGTGCTGCTGGAGCCGATCATGAAGGTCGAGATCGTGACCCCGGAGGATTACCAGGGTGACGTGATGGGCGACGTGAGCCGTCGTCGCGGCGTGCTGCAGGGTTCCGACACCACCGGTGACGGCTCCGCTTCGATCATCAACGCGATGATCCCGCTGGGTGAAATGTTCGGTTACGCCACTGCGCTGCGTTCGCAGACCCAGGGCCGCGCCACCTTCACCATGGAATTCGACCATTACGAGCCGGCGCCGAACAACATCGCCGAAGCCGTCATGAAGAAGGGCTGAGCCTCGCTCAGCCTCTCCTGAAAACACTTACGACAATCAAGGGATACAACAATGGCAAAGGGTAAGTTCGAGCGCACCAAGCCGCACGTCAACGTCGGCACCATCGGTCACGTCGATCACGGCAAGACCACGCTGACCGCCGCGCTGACCAAGATCGGCGCCGAGCGCTTCGGCGGCGAGTTCAAGGACTACTCGGCAATCGACGCCGCTCCGGAAGAGAAGGCTCGTGGTATCACGATCTCGACCGCGCACGTCGAATACGAATCCACCACCCGTCACTACGCCCACGTCGATTGCCCGGGCCACGCTGACTACGTCAAGAACATGATCACCGGTGCCGCCCAGATGGACGGCGCGATCCTGGTGTGCTCGGCCGCTGACGGCCCGATGCCGCAGACCCGCGAGCACATCCTGCTGTCGCGTCAGGTCGGCGTGCCGTACATCGTCGTGTTCCTGAACAAGGCCGACATGGTTGACGATGCCGAGCTGCTGGAACTGGTCGAAATGGAAGTCCGCGAGCTGCTGAGCAAGTACGACTTCCCGGGCGACGACACCCCGATCATCTCGGGTTCGGCCCGCCTGGCGCTGGAAGGCGACCAGAGCGACATCGGCGTGCCGGCCGTGATCAAGCTGGTCGATGCTCTCGACAGCTGGATCCCGACCCCGGAGCGTGACGTCGACAAGCCGTTCCTGATGCCGGTGGAAGACGTGTTCTCGATCTCGGGCCGCGGCACCGTGGTGACCGGTCGTATCGAGCGCGGCGTGATCAAGGTCGGCGAAGAAATCGAAATCGTCGGCATCCGTCCGGTGCAGAAGACCACCGTGACCGGCGTCGAAATGTTCCGCAAGCTGCTGGACCAGGGCCAGGCAGGTGACAACGCCGGTCTGCTGCTGCGCGGCACCAAGCGTGACGACGTCGAGCGTGGCCAGGTCCTGGCCAAGCCGGGTTCGATCAAGCCGCACACCAAGTTCGACGCCGAAGTCTACGTGCTGTCGAAGGACGAGGGCGGCCGTCACACCCCGTTCTTCAAGGGCTACCGTCCGCAGTTCTACTTCCGTACCACCGACATCACCGGTGCGGTTGAACTGCCGGAAGGCGTCGAGATGGTGATGCCGGGCGACAACATCAAGATGGTTGTCACCCTGATCAACCCGGTCGCAATGGACGCCGGCCTGCGCTTCGCAATCCGCGAAGGTGGCCGTACCGTCGGTGCCGGTGTGGTCTCCACCATCATCGAGTAATCTGCTACACTCTGCGCCCCGATGTTGCCTGGGTAGGGCATCGGGGCGTATCAAACGGGAAAGTAGGCACAGGATGTGCCTTGTGTTCCCCGGACCAGGAAGGGTCAATGCCATTCAGGCGGCGTCAACAGGAAACTGTTGACAGCTGCCTTGCGTGCCATTATGCTTCGTCGTCTGGGCAGGCCTGTTTCTAGGTCTGCCTACGTTTTTGAGGTCTACGGATTGACCTTGTCGGCCTGCAGGAGTGCGGGCCGTCCGTATTCAGGGATTTCATGGGGCAAAGCAACCCAGAGGCTTTGTCTGTCGCTCTTTTAACGAAGGAACCTACCGCCATGGCGGACCAAAAGATCCGGATCCGGCTGAAAGCGTTCGATCATCGTCTGATCGACCGTTCGGCCAGCGAGATCGTTGAGACGGCCAAGCGGACCGGCGCGCAAGTGCGTGGCCCGATCCCGCTGCCGACCAAGATCGAGCGTTACACCATTCTCGTTTCCCCGCACGTCGACAAGGACGCGCGTGACCAGTACGAGACCCGCACGCACAAGCGCGTGCTCGATATCGTTGACCCGAATGACAAGACCGTGGACGCGCTGATGAAGCTCGAACTGGCTGCCGGCGTCGACGTTCAGATCAAGCTGACCTGAGGACTACGACCATGACGAAGAAGTATTCGTTGGGCTTCGTGGGCCGCAAGGCTGGCATGAGCCGCGTGTTCACCGAAGATGGCCGCTCCATCCCGGTGACCCTGATCGAAGCAACCCCGAACCGCATCGCGCAGATCAAGACCGTCGAAACCGACGGCTACAGCGCCGTGCAGGTGACCGTCGGCGCTCGTCGCGCTGCCCTGGTCAACAAGCCGGAAGCCGGCCACTTCGCCAAGGCGAAGGTGGAAGCGGGTCGTGGCCTGTGGGAATTCCGCGTTGAAGACGCGCAGCTCGGCGATTTCGCCGTTGGCGGCGAAGTCAAGGCGGACATCTTTGAAGTCGGCCAGATCGTCGACGTCCAGGGTGTCACCAAGGGTAAGGGCTTCCAGGGCACCATCAAGCGCTACAACTTCCGTATGGGTGACGCTACCCACGGTAACTCGCTGTCGCATCGCGCGCCGGGTTCGCTGGGTCAGCGCCAGACGCCGGGTCGCGTGTTCCCGGGCAAGAAGATGTCCGGTCACATGGGCTCCGTGCAGCAGAGCACCCAGAACCTGGAAGTTGTCAAGGTCGACGTCGAACGCGGTCTGATCGCGGTTCGCGGCGCCGTTCCGGGCGCGGCGGGTGGCGACGTGATCGTCCGTCCGGCGAGCAAGGCATAAGGAGAGATGACGATGGAACTCGTTATCACGGGTAGCAATAACAAGGTCTCGGTCTCCGACGCCGTGTTCGGTCGCGATTTCAGCGAAGATCTGGTCCACCAGGTCGTCGTTGCTTACCGCAACGCCGGTCGCGCCGGCACCAAGGCGCAGAAGACTCGCTCCGAAGTGGCAGGTACCACCAAGAAGTCGAAGAAGCAGAAGGGCGGCGGCGCGCGTCATGGCGCACTGACGGCTCCGATCTTCGTCGGCGGCGGTGTCACCTTCGCGGCAAAGCCGCGCAGCTTCGAGCAGAAGGTCAATCGTAAGCAGTACCGTGCCGCCATGTGCGCGATCCTGTCCGAGCTGAACCGTCAGGGCCGTCTGACCATCGTGGAGTCCTTCGATGTCGAAGTGACCAACACGAAGGGTCTGATCGCCAAGCTGGCCGGCCTGGAAGTGGGCAAGCGCCCGCTGATCGTCACTGAAGAAGCCTCCGAGCACCTGTACCTGTCCGCCCGCAATCTGCCGTACGTGCAGGTGCGTGACGTCCAGGGTCTGGACCCGGTGTCGCTGGTCGGTGCCGACACGGTCGTCATCACCGCTGATGCGGTCAAGAAGGTCGAGGAGTGGCTGGCATGAACAGCAACGAAAAAATCTTCAGCGTGCTGCGTGCCCCGCGTGTCTCCGAAAAGACCGCTCGCATTCAGGAACTCTCCAACCAGTATGCCTTCGAAGTTTCGAACGAAGCCACCAAAGCCGATGTAAAGGCCGCGGTTGAGCAGCTGTTCGGCGTCAAGGTCGAGGCTGTCAACGTGGTCAACGTCAAGGGCAAGAACAAGTCCTTCCGTAACCGTGCTGGCCGCCGCGGCGATTGGCGTAAGGCTTACGTTCGCTTGGCCGACGGCCAGTCGATCGATGTAACGGCCAAGGCCTGAGGTACATCCCATGCCATTGATGAAATTCAAGCCCACTTCCCCCGGCCGCCGTTCGGCCGTGCGCGTGGTTACCCCCGACCTGCACAAGGGTGCTCCGCACGCCGCACTGGTCGAGTCGCAGAGCCGCTCGGGTGGTCGTAACCACCATGGCCGCATCACCGTGCGTCACGTCGGTGGTGGTGCCAAGCAGCACTACCGCATCATCGACTTCAAGCGCAACAAGCTGGGCATCCCGGCGCGCGTGGAACGCATCGAATACGATCCGAACCGCACCGCCCACATCGCCCTGCTGTGCTACGTCGACGGCGAGCGTCGCTACATCATCGCCCCGAAGGGCCTGAAGGCTGGTGATCAGGTGATCGCTGGTTCGGATGCCCCGATCAAGGCTGGCAACACCCTGCCGCTGCGCAACATCCCGGTCGGTACCACCATCCACTGCATCGAACTGAAGCCCGGCAAGGGCGCTCAGATCGCCCGCGCCGCTGGTGCGGCCGTGCAGCTGGTTGCCCGCGAAGGCATCTACGCCACCCTGCGCCTGCGCTCGGGTGAAATGCGTAAGGTTCCGGTCGAGTGCTGCGCCACTATCGGTGAAGTCGGCAACGACGAGCACAGCCTGGAAAAGCTGGGCAAGGCCGGTGCCAAGCGTTGGCGCGGCGTCCGCCCGACCGTTCGTGGTGCTGCCATGAACCCGGTTGACCACCCGCACGGTGGTGGTGAGGCCAAGGCCGGCCAGGGTAATCCGCATCCGGTCACCCCGTGGGGTGTCCCGACCAAGGGTTACAAGACGCGCCATAACAAGCGCACTCAGCAGTTCATCGTCCGCGATCGTAGGGGCTAATCGACCATGGCACGTTCACTCAAGAAGGGCCCGTTCGTCGATCACCACCTCGTCAAGAAGGTGGAGGCCGCTGCGGGCAGCAAGAAGCCGATCAAGACCTGGTCGCGCCGTTCGATGATCCTGCCTGACATGGTAGGCGTCACCATTGCCGTGCATAACGGCAAGAACCACATCCCGGTTCTCGTCAACGAGAACATGGTCGGCCACAAGCTCGGCGAATTTGCCATCACCCGGACCTTCAAGGGTCACGGTGGTGACAAGAAGTCGGGTAAGTAAGGAGAGATGACAATGGAAGCGAAAGCCATCCTGCGCACTGCGCGCATCTCCCCGCAGAAGGCTCGTCTGGTCGCTGACCAGGTGCGCGGTCTGCCGGCCGAACGTGCGGTCAACCTGCTGAAGTTCTCGGACAAGAAGGCTGCCCACCTGATCAAGAAGGTGGTGGAGTCGGCTATTGCAAATGCCGAGAACAACCAGGGCGCCGACGTCGACGAGCTGAAGGTTCAGACCATCATGGTTGATGAAGGTCCGACCCTGAAGCGTTTCATGGCGCGGGCGAAAGGCCGCGGTACCCGCATCCTCAAGCGCACCAGCCACATCACTGTGGTTGTGGGCGCCGCCAAGTAAGCGGATAAGGAAAAGACCATGGGTCATAAAGTTCATCCGATTGGTATCCGCCTCGGCATTTCCAAGGACTGGAACTCCAAGTGGTACGCCAACAAGGCCGAGTTCGCTGGTTACCTGGCAGCCGACCTGAAAGTGCGCGAAATGCTGCGCAAGAAGCTGGCTCAGGCCGGCATCAGCAAGATCCTGATCGAGCGTCCGGCCAAGACCGCTCGCGTGACGATCCACACCGCCCGTCCGGGCGTGGTGATCGGCAAGCGCGGTGAGGACATCGAGAAGCTGCGCAAGGAAGTGAGCGAGATGATGGGCGTCCCGGCGCACATCAACGTCACCGAAGTGCGCAAGCCGGAACTGGACGCTCAGCTCGTTGCCGAGTCGATCGCCCAGCAGCTGGAGCGTCGCATCATGTTCCGCCGCGCCATGAAGCGCTCGGTCGGCAACGCGATGCGCCTGGGTGCCCTGGGCATCAAGGTCAACGTGGGTGGCCGCCTCAACGGTGCAGAAATCGCCCGTTCGGAGTGGTACCGCGAAGGCCGCGTGCCGCTGCACACCCTGCGTGCCGACATCGACTATGGCTTCGCTGAAGCCAAGACGACCTACGGCATCATCGGCATCAAGGTCTGGATCTACAAGGGCGAGGTCTTTGATTTCTCCCAGGTTGGCCAGGAAAAGCAGGACGACACCCCGTCGCGCAACGATCGTCACGATCGCGGCGACCGCGGTGACCGTCAGCGCCCGGCTCGTGAAGCGAGGTAACGACAATGTTGCAACCCAAGCGAACCAAGTACCGCAAGGTGCACAAGGGCCGTAACGACGGCCTGAGCTGGAGCGCCAACGCTGTCAGCTTCGGCGAGTACGGCCTCAAGGCAACCGCCCACGGCCAGCTGACCGCGCGTCAGATCGAAGCGGCCCGCCGCTCGATCAGCCGCTACGTCAAGCGCGGCGGCAAGATGTGGATCCGTGTGTTCCCCGACAAGCCCATCACCAAGAAGCCCATCGAAGTTCGAATGGGTTCGGGTAAGGGCAACGTGGAATACTGGGTGGCCCAGATCCAGCCCGGCCGCATGATCTATGAAATCGAGGGTGTCTCGGAGGAAGTGGCACGCGAGGCGTTCCGCCTGGCCGCCGCCAAGCTCTCGGTCACCACCACTTTCGTGACCCGGACGGTGCGCTGATGGAACTGAAAACTCTCCGTGAAAAGTCGGCTGACGAACTGAAGGCCCACCTGATCGACCTGCGTAAGGAACAGTTCTCTGTCCGTATGCAGCAGGTCACCGGCCAGCTGCCGAAGACTCACGATATCCGCCGCGTCCGTCGTGAGATTGCTCGCGTCAAGACGCTGCTCGGCAGCACGAAGTAAGGACGGCCGCTATGAGCGACAATATCGAAAACAAGGCGCTGCGCACGGTCGAAGGCCGTGTCGTCAGCAACAAGATGGACAAGACGGTTACCGTCCTGGTTGAGCGTCAGGTCAAGCACGCGCTGTACGGCAAGTACATCAAGCGCTCGACGAAGCTGCACGCCCACGATGCCGACAACGCCTGCAAGGAAGGCGATGTCGTCCGCGTGACCGAGATTGCTCCGATGTCCAAGACCAAGAACTGGCGCGTGGTGGAAGTCATCACGCGCGCGGCTGAATAAGGAGCTGAATCATGATCCAGATGCAGAGCTACCTTGACGTCGCGGACAATTCGGGTGCCAAGCAGGTGATGTGCTTCAAGGTGCTGGGTGGTTCCAAGCGCCGTTACGCCGGCATCGGCGACATCATCAAGGTCACCGTGAAGGATGCGATTCCGCGCGGCAAGGTCAAGAAGGGTGAAGTGTATGACGCCGTCGTGGTGCGTACCCGCAAGGGTGTGCGTCGCGCCGACGGTTCGCTGATCCGCTTCGACGGCAACGCTGCCGTCCTGCTGAACAACAAGCAGGAGCCGATCGGCACCCGTATCTTCGGGCCGGTGACTCGTGAACTTCGCTCTGAGAAGTTCATGAAGATCGTCTCGCTCGCTCCCGAAGTGCTGTGAGCGACAGGAGATAATCATGGCTAACCGTATCAAGAAGGGCGACCAGGTTGTCGTCAACGCCGGCAAGGACAAGGGCAAGCAGGGCGAAGTCGTCCGCGTCGACGGCGACCGTGTGGTCGTCGGCAACGTGAACATCGTCAAGCGCCACACCAAGCCGAACCCGCAGGCAGGTGTTGCCGGCGGCGTGGTCGAGCGCGAAGCTTCGATCCATATCTCCAACGTGAATGTGCTGAACCCGGCTTCGGGCAAGGGCGAACGCGTTGGCTTCAAGGTGCTGGAGGATGGACGCAAACTGCGTGTGTTCCGCTCCAGCGGTGAGGCGCTTGACGCCTGAGGAATGAGAAGATGAGTTCCCGTCTCGAAAAGTTCTACAAGGAAGAAGTGGTACCGGCGCTGATGAAGCAGTTCGGTTACACCAATCCGATGGAAGTGCCGAAGCTTGTCAAGGTCACCCTGAACATGGGTGTCGGCGAAGCGGCCACCAACAAGAAGATCCTGGAAAACGCCGTCGGCGACATGACCAAGATTTCCGGCCAGAAGCCGGTTGTCACCAAGTCGCGCGTGTCGGTTGCGTCGTTCAAGATCCGTGATGGTTGGCCGATCGGCTGCAAGACCACGCTGCGTCGCCACAAGATGTACGAGTTCCTGGATCGCCTGATCAACATCTCGCTGCCGCGCGTGCGCGACTTCCGTGGTGTTTCCGGTCGCTCCTTCGACGGTCGCGGCAACTTCAACATGGGTGTGAAGGAACAGATCATCTTCCCGGAAATCGACTTCGACGCTGTCGACGCGATCCGCGGCATGGATATCGCCATCACCACCACTGCGAAGACCGATGCGGAAGCGAAGGCGCTGCTGGCAGCGTTCAAGTTCCCGTTCCGTAACTGATCCGTCGAGGAATCCGAAATGGCAAAGACCTCCATGGTCAACCGCGACATCAAGCGGGAAAAGCTGGCAAAGAAGTACGCTGAAAAGCGTGCGGCTCTGAAGAAGATCGTGTCCTCCGTGGACGCGACCTACGAAGAGAAGATCGACGCCGCAACCAAGCTGGCCAAGCTGCCGCGCGATTCGTCGCCGAGCCGCCACCGCAACCGTTGCGAACTGTCGGGTCGTCCGCGTGGCGTCTACAGCAAGTTCGGCCTGGGCCGTAACAAGCTGCGCGAAGCCACCATGCGTGGCGACGTCCCGGGTCTGCGCAAGGCCAGCTGGTAATCCCAGCCGGCCCTGTGATCAGGAACCCCTTCGGGGGGTTCCTGAACCGGGCAGGGGAGGCATTCAGCTTTCCCGACGCAAAAAAACCGAAGAGCCCGGCGCAAGCCGGGCTCTTTTGGCGTATACTCCCGCGTCTTGCTCTGTGCGAACGGGGTAGCAGGGCAGGCCATCGGCCTGCTGCAACAAGGGACCTGGCCCGTTTCCAGGAGACAACAGATTTTCGCGAAAGCGGATATCGGTGCACTCAAAGGTACTCATATGAGCATGACTGATCCCATCGCCGACCTGCTGGTCCGCATCAAGAATGCGGCCGCGGTTGGCAAGCAGACGGTGAAAGCCCCGTCGTCCAAGATCAAGGTTGCGATCGCCCAGGTCCTGAAGGACGAGGGTTACATCACCGACCTGCGCGTGACCCAGCTGGAAAACAACAAGTCCGAGCTGGAAATCGTGCTGAAGTATTTCGAAGGCAAGCCGGTCATCGCGACCCTGAAGCGCTTCTCGCGTTCGGGCCTGCGCCAGTACCGCGGCAAGAGCGAGCTGCCGAAGGTCATGAATGGCCTGGGTATCTCCATCATTTCCACCTCCAAGGGCATCATGACTGATGCGCAGGCGCGCCAGCTGGGCGTCGGCGGCGAAGTCCTGTGCTTCGTGGCCTAAGGCGAAAGGAGTAATACTATGTCCCGCGTAGCCAAGAAGCCCGTCACCCTGGGTAAGGTTGAACTGAACGTCCAGTCCGATTCCGTCACCGTCAAGGGCCCGAAGGGCACCCTGTCGCTGCCGAAGCCGGCCGGCATTGCCATCAACGTCGACAACGGCGTTGCCACCCTGAGCGCCGAGAATGTTGACCTGGTCCCGCTGACCGGCACCGTCCGCGCCATCCTGGCCAACATGGTCAAGGGTGTTACCGAAGGCTTCGAGCGCAAGCTGGAGCTGGTCGGCGTGGGTTACCGTGCTGCCATGCAGGGCAAGGACCTGAGCCTGTCGCTCGGTTACTCGCACCCGATCGTGTTCGTGGCGCCGGAAGGCATCACCATCACCACCCCGACCCAGACCGAAATTCTGGTGCAGGGCGCTGACAAGCAGGTCGTCGGTGAAGTCGCCGCCAAGATCCGTGCGTTCCGCAAGCCGGAACCGTACAAGGGCAAGGGCGTGAAGTACTCCGACGAAGTCATCATCCGTAAGGAAGCCAAGAAGGCGTAAGTGCGAGTCCCTCGCAAGAGCCCGCACATCCATGTGCGGACTCCTGAGGGAAAAGCCTAACCTTCCGCTTTCAAGGGAAAAAAATCATGAACAAGAACATCGCCCGCCTGCGTCGCGCCAAGTCGACCCGCGCCCACATCCGTGAGCTCGGCGTCGCCCGCCTGTCGGTGCTGCGCACCGGCCAGCACCTGTACGCCCAGGTCTTCACCGCTGACGGTTCCAAGGTGCTGGCTGCCGCCAACACCACCCAGACCGACATCATGGAAGGCCTGAAGAACGGCAAGAACGCCGATGCCGCCGCCAAGGTCGGCCGTATCGTTGCTGAGCGTGCCAAGGCCGCCGGCATCGAGAAGGTTGCCTTCGATCGTTCGGGCTACCGCTACCACGGCCGCATCAAGGCCCTGGCAGAAGCCGCCCGCGAAGCCGGCCTGCAGTTCTAAGGGATAAGGGCAGGGGACTTCTGGTCCCCTGTCCGCCTGCTCGCCCGCCTGAGTGAGGCGGGGCGGCGCCGCTCTTCTGCAGCGGCCCACCGCACCAGCGCGGTACTTCACAACCATAAGCGGCCTCGAGCCGTACATACCCAAACTACCAAGGAATCAAGATGGCAGAAGAACGTCAGCAGCGGGGTCGCGATCGCGACCGTAACCGCGAAGAGAAAGTCGACGACGGCATGATCGAAAAGCTGGTCGCGGTCAACCGCGTCAGCAAGACCGTCAAGGGTGGCCGCCAGTTCACCTTCACCGCCCTGACCGTGGTCGGCGACGGCGAAGGCAAGGTCGGTTTCGGTTATGGCAAGGCGCGCGAAGTGCCGGTCGCCATCCAGAAGTCGATGGAACAGGCTCGCAAGAACCTGGTCAGCGTTGACCTGAACAACGGCACCCTGTGGCACACCATCAAGGATGGTCACGGCGCAGCCCGCGTGTTCATGCAGCCGGCTTCCGAAGGTACCGGCGTCATCGCCGGCGGTGCCATGCGCGCCGTGCTGGAAGCGGTTGGCGTGAAGAACGTGCTGGCCAAGGCCACCGGTTCGCGCAACCCGATCAACCTGGTGCGTGCCACCGTGAAGGGCCTGTCTGCTGCGCAGTCGCCGGCTCGCATCGCGGCCAAGCGCGGCAAGAAGGTGGAGGAACTCAACCATGGCTAATGAGTCCAACAAGACTGTGAAGGTGCGCCTGGTGCGCGGCCTGCGTGGTACCCAGTCGCGTCACCGCCTGTCGGTGCGTGCCCTGGGCCTGAACAAGCTCAACGATGTCCGTGAACTGAAGGACAGCCCGCAGGTTCGCGGTCTGATCAACACCGTTCACTACCTCGTCAAGGTTGAGGAGTAATCGATCATGACTCTGCGTCTCAATGAACTGAGCCCGGCACCGGGCGCCCGCACCGAGCGCACCCGCGTCGGTCGCGGTATCGGCTCGGGCCTGGGCAAGACTGCCGGCCGCGGCCACAAGGGTTCGTTCGCCCGTAAGGGTGGCGGCAAGATCAAGGCTGGCTTCGAAGGCGGCCAGACCCCCATGCAGCGTCGTCTGCCGAAGATCGGCTTCCGTTCGCCGATCGCCAAGGACACCGCTGAAGTGCTGCTGTACGCGCTGGACAAGCTGCCGGCCGGCGAGATCGACTTCGCTGCCCTGCGTGCTGCCAAGCTGGTCCCGAGCACTGCAAAGAAGGCCAAGGTCGTCGTCAAGGGCGAAGTGACCAAGGCGTTCACCCTGAAGGGTATTGCTGCCACGGCGGGTGCCAAGGCTGCAATCGAAGCTGCCGGCGGCAGCGTGACGGAGTAAGAAATCATGGCGCAAGCTGGCATCGGTAACCTCGCGGGCGGAATGGGCAAGTTCACTGAACTTCGCCAACGTTTGCTGTTCGTCGTCGGGGCTTTGATCGTCTATCGCATCGGCTGTTATGTGCCGGTGCCGGGCGTCAATCCCGATGCCATGCTTGCCATGATGCAACAGCAGGGCGGCGGCATCGTGGACATGTTCAACATGTTCTCGGGCGGCGCCCTGCACCGTTTGAGCATCTTCGCGCTCAACGTGATGCCGTACATCTCGGCATCGATCGTGATGCAGCTGGCCACCCACATCTTCCCCGCCCTGAAGGCGATGCAGAAGGAAGGTGAGTCCGGCCGCCGCAAGATCACCCAGTATTCGCGCATCGGCGCCGTGCTGCTGGCGGTGGTGCAGGGCGGTTCGATCGCCCTGGCGCTGCAGAACCAGGTGGCACCGTCGGGCGCTCCGGTCGTGTACGCACCGGGCATGGGCTTCGTGCTCACCGCCGTGGTCGCACTGACCGCCGGCACCATGTTCCTGATGTGGGTCGGTGAGCAGGTCACCGAGCGCGGCATCGGCAACGGCGTGTCGCTGATCATCTTCGCCGGTATCGTGGCAGGCCTCCCGGGTGCGGTCATCCACACCTTCGACGCCTACCGCGACGGCAACATCCAGTTCATCCAGCTGCTGCTGATCGCCATCGTCGTCCTCGCCTTCACCTTCTTCGTGGTGTTCGTCGAGCGCGGCCAGCGCCGGATCACGGTCAACTACGCGCGCCGCCAGGGCGGTCGCAACGCGTACATGAACCAGACCTCGTTCCTGCCGCTGAAGCTGAACATGGCCGGCGTCATCCCGGCGATCTTCGCCTCGAGCCTGCTGGCCTTCCCGGCCACCCTGGCCATGTGGTCCGGCCAGGCCGCCAACCAGAGCGCCGTCGGCCAGACCCTGCAGAAGGTCGCCAACGCCCTGGGCCCGGGCGAGCCGCTGCACATGATCGTGTTCGCTGCGCTGATCACCGGTTTCGCGTTCTTCTATACCGCGCTGGTGTTCAACTCGCAGGAAACCGCCGACAACCTGAAGAAGTCGGGCGCGCTGATTCCGGGCATCCGTCCGGGCAAGGCCACCGCCGATTACATCGACGGCGTGCTGACCCGCCTGACCGCTGCCGGTTCGGCCTACCTGGTGATCGTCTGCCTGCTGCCGGAACTGATGCGCACGCAGCTGAACGCCTCGTTCTACTTCGGTGGTACGTCGCTGCTGATCGTCGTGGTGGTGGTGATGGACTTCATCGCCCAGGTGCAGGCGCACCTGATGTCCCACCAGTACGAGAGCCTGCTGAAGAAGGCCAACCTGAAGGGCGGCAACCGCGGCGGTTTTGCCCGCGGCTGATAAGCCTGTTATACTTTCGTCTTCCTGACGTGATGGTCCTCCGCTTCGCGGACTCTGGCCACACAAACGAAGGGCGGCCCCCGCAGCGGTTCCGGGTGGGGGTGTGGCGAGGTGGTCCTGCGCTGGAGTAGCGCGGGCGGCCCCGGGGAAACCCAGGTCCAACCTTGTCCGGCGCCGGAGCCTGGGCACACTCCCCAGGCCGGGTCCATGAAACTTCAATGTTTCACGGGCTTCCATGTAGACCGGAACCTTGTTAGTATCGCTAGTTCACTTTTTTGATCCATCCTGCCGGATTGGCGTGCCCGAGGCGCGCTGTCGGCCATCACTCAGCTGGAGAACCGCGTCATGGCGCGTATTGCAGGCGTCAACCTGCCAGCCCAGAAGCACGTCTGGGTCGGGTTGCAAAGCATTTACGGCATCGGCCGTACCCGTTCGAAGAAGGTCTGCGAAGTCGCAGGCGTTGCTTCGACCACCAAGATCCGCGATCTGTCGGAGCCGGAAATCGAGCGCCTGCGCGCCGAAGTCGGCAAGTACATCGTGGAAGGCGATCTGCGCCGTGAAATCGGCATCGCGATCAAGCGCCTGATGGACCTGGGCTGCTACCGCGGCCTGCGTCACCGTCGCGGCCTGCCGCTGCGTGGCCAGCGCACCCGTACCAACGCCCGCACCCGCAAGGGCCCGCGCAAGGCGATCAGGAAGTAAGGGACCTATAAATGGCTAAGCCCGCTGCTAAGACCAAGAAGAAGATCAAGCGCGTCGTCACCGACGGCGTTGCCCACGTCCACGCTTCGTTCAACAACACCATCGTGACCATCACCGACCGCCAGGGCAATGCTCTGTCGTGGGCGACCTCCGGTGGCGCTGGCTTCCGCGGTTCGCGCAAGTCGACCCCGTTCGCTGCCCAGGTGGCTGCCGAAAAGGCCGGTCGCGCTGCGCTGGACTACGGCGTGAAGTCGCTGGAAGTCCGCATCAAGGGCCCGGGTCCGGGCCGTGAGTCGGCCGTGCGTTCGTTGAACAACGTCGGCTACAAGATCACCAACATCATCGACGTGACGCCTATCCCGCACAACGGGTGCCGTCCGCCGAAGAAGCGTCGCGTCTAAAGGGAGCGATAAGAAATGGCTCGTTATATCGGTCCTACCTGTAAGCTCGCCCGTCGCGAAGGCGCCGACCTGTCCCTGAAGAGCCCGGCGCGTGCGCTGGACTCCAAGTGCAAGCTGGAGCAGAAGCCCGGCCAGCACGGCGCCACTGCCCGTAAGGGCAAGCTGTCCGACTACGCCACCCAGCTGCGTGAAAAGCAGAAGGTCAAGCGTATCTACGGCCTGCTGGAGCGTCAGTTCCGCAACTACTACAAGAAGGCCTCGACCAAGAAGGGCAACACCGGCGAGAACCTGCTGCAGCTGCTGGAAACCCGCCTGGACAACGTCGTCTACCGCATGGGCTTCGCCGTGACCCGTCCGGCTGCCCGTCAGCTGGTGTCGCACCGCGGCGTCACCGTGAATGGCAAGTCGGTCAACCTGGCTTCGTACCAGGTCAAGGCTGGCGACGCCATCGCTCTGTCTGAAAAGGCTGCCAAGCAGCTGCGCGTCCAGGAAGCCCTGACCGTCGCCGCCCAGCATGACCTGAGCCCGTCGTGGGTTGAAGTGGATTCCGGCAAGTTCACCGGCATCTTCAAGGCTGTTCCGGATCGTTCGGATCTGCCTGCGGACATCAACGAAGCGCTGATCGTCGAGCTGTATTCGAAGTAATTCATCATTGGAGAGCCCCCGGCGACGGCCGGGGGTTCACTAGGAGAACCCGCAACATGACGGTTACCGCCAACCAGGTTCTGCGTCCTCGCGGTCCGCAGATCGAACGCCTTACCGACACCCGTGCAAAGGTCGTTATCGAACCTTTGGAGCGGGGTTACGGGCATACGCTGGGTAATGCCCTGCGTCGCGTGCTGCTGTCGTCCATCCCGGGCTTCGCCATCACGGAAGTCGAAATCGACGGCGTGTTGCACGAGTACACCACGGTCGAAGGTCTGCAGGAGGACGTGCTCGAAGTCCTGCTGAACCTGAAGGACGTGGCCATCCGTATGCATTCCGGCGACAGCGCCACCCTGTCCCTGTCCAAGCAGGGCCCGGGCGTTGTCACTGCAGCTGACATCAAGGTCGACCACAATGTGGAGATCCTGAACAGCGATCATGTGATCTGCCACCTGACCAAGGATACGGCGATCAACATGCGTCTGAAGATCGAACGTGGTTTCGGCTACCAGCCGGCTGCCGCGCGTCGTCGTCCGGACGAAGAAACCCGTGCCATCGGCCGCCTGGTCCTGGATGCCTCGTTCTCGCCGGTCCGCCGCGTCGCCTATGCCGTGGAAGCGGCTCGTGTCGAACAGCGTACCGACCTGGACAAGCTGGTCATCGATATCGAGACCAACGGCACCATCGACGCCGAGGAAGCCGTGCGCACCGCCGCCGACATCCTCAGCGACCAGCTGTCGGTGTTCGGTGACTTCACCCATCGCGACCGCGGTGCAGCCAAGCCGGCCAACAACGGCGTGGATCCGGTGCTGCTGCGCCCGATCGACGATCTGGAGCTGACCGTGCGTTCGGCCAACTGCCTGAAGGCCGAAAGCATCTACTACATCGGCGATCTGATCCAGAAGACCGAAGTGGAGCTGCTGAAGACCCCGAACCTGGGCAAGAAGTCGCTCACCGAGATCAAGGAAGTGCTGGCTCAGCGCGGCCTGTCCCTCGGCATGAAGCTGGAGAACTGGCCGCCGGCCGGCGTCGCCAGCCACGGCATGCTGGGCTGATATCGGTAATGCCTGGAGGCTCCACCGTTCGCGGTGGGGCCTTCAACGCAACATACATGCCACGACGAACCGCAGGTTCGCGGGCAGGTCGTCCAGGACGGATGGCCAGGACCAACCGCAGTCCGTGCAGCAACGCCAGGATGGCGACAACGATCCACACAGCCTCATCATTAACCAAGGAATATCACCATGCGTCACATGAAGTCTGGCCGTAAGTTCAACCGCACCAGCGCCCACCGCGAAGCGATGTTCAAGAACATGGCCGCCTCGCTGTTCAAGCACGAGCTGATCAAGACCACCCTGCCGAAGGCCAAGGAACTGCGCCGCGTTGCCGAGCCGCTGATCACCCTGGCCAAGGTCGACTCCGTCGCCAACCGCCGTCTGGCCTTCGCCCGCCTGCGTGACAACGAAGCCGTGGGCAACCTGTTCACCATCCTGGGCCCGCGCTACGCGAACCGTCCGGGCGGCTACCTGCGTCTGCTGAAGTGCGGCTTCCGCGCCGGCGACAACGCTCCGATGGCCTACGTCGAGCTGGTCGACCGTCCGGCCGTGGCTGAGGAAGTGGCCGAGTAATCGGACCGCTCCAACGCGACACAGCGAAAGCCCGGCCTCTGCCGGGCTTTTGCGTTCTGGTAGCGCCGGGCCATGCCCGGCGTTTCCGTTTCCGGGCTCCGCTCCGGCCCACACCGTTCCGACAGGCGTGCCGTGTGGCGGTTCGAACGGGAGGCGCTCTCGGTTACGCTTGGCGCCTGATCCGTTCGAGCGTTCACGATGAATCCTTTGCGCTGGCCCTTCCGCGCCCAGTTCCTGTTGGGCTTCCTGATCTGCGTGGGCCTGCTTGGCTACGCGATATTCCTGCAGCTGAAGATGGGGCTGGAGCCTTGCCCGCTGTGCATCTTCCAGCGCCTGGCATTCGCTGCACTGGGCCTGTTGTTCCTGATCGGCGCCTTGCACGGCCCCTCCAACCGGCCGGGGCGCGCGACCTACGGCATCCTTGCCTTCATTGCGGCAGCTGTCGGAATCGGCATTGCTGGGCGCCATGTGTACGTGCAGATGCTCCCGCCGGAGATGGGTTCCACCTGCGGCCCGCCGCTGGCGTTCCTGAGCGAGACCATGGGGCCGCTGGAAGTGTTCCGCACCGTGCTGACCGGCACCGGCAACTGCGGCAACATCGACTGGACCTTCCTGGGCATGACCATGCCGATGTGGTCGGGCGTGTGGTTCGTCCTGCTGGCGCTGTGGGCGCTGGTGGTGTCGCTGCGCAAGGTCAGGCGCTGAGGCAAGGTAGTGCCGGCCGCTGGCCGGCAACCTCATGAGCGATGGCGGGTGTCCCGTAGTTGCCGGCCAGCGGCCGGCACTACCACGGCCCGTCCTCAGAAGTCCTGCTGCAGGCTCAGGTAGGCACCGCGGCGCGGGCCCCACTGCGGGGCGAACACACCCACACCGCCGCCATCACGCAGCTGGTAGCTGCGATCCAGTGCATTGATCAACGCCACCTGCATGTGCAGCGGATGCCCGCTGTCGGCATTGAAGTCGTGGCCGGCGCTGAGGTTCACCTGCAGGTAGGACGGCAGTTCGCCGCCGTTGGGCACGGTGTCGGTATCCGAGCGCAGGCCGCTGCCGAACACGTAGTTCGCGCCGACGCGGTTGTGGCCGGCGAAGGCATAGCTGAAACCGCCCGACGAGGTCAGCTTCTGGTCGTGGTCCAGGTGGATCCAGTGGTCGGCCACGTAGGCCAGTGCTTCCGGGTCGAGGTTGTACTGGCTGGTGATGACGTCGGTGCCGATGGCCTTGTTCAGGGCGGCATTGACGTAGGCGCTGAAGGGACCGTTGCTGTAGTCGGCACTGAATTCCAGGCCACGGATGTGGCCACGGCGGTAGTTGAACGTCGAGTAGATGTAGGCGGCGCCGAACTGGCCTTCGTCCTGCAGGCGCGATACGCGCCGGTCGTAGGCATCCAGGCCCAGGGTCAGGTGGTCGCCGACCTGCTGGGAGACACCGATGTCGTAGTAGTCGCTGCGCTCGGCCAGCGGGATGTTGTTGCCACCGGACGGCTGTGCGTTGGTGGTGCCGTCATACAGGCTGATGTCGCTGGTGGCGATCAGCTCGCTGGCCGGCGGGGTGAAGTAGCGCGAGTAGCCGGCATGCACGGTGGTGCTGTCGCTGGCATTCCAGACCACGCCCAGGCGCGGGCTGAGCTGGCCCTCGGTCTGGCCGAAGGCCTTGTAGCGATCACCGCGCAGGCCGTAGTTGACCGTCCAGTCCTCGCCGATCTTCCATTCGTCCTGCACGTAGACCGCCAGGGTGGTGGCCTTGAACGCGCTGTTGTCGGCAATCTGCAGCGGCGTGGTGCTGGCCTGCGCGCCGTCATCGTCGACCGGGAACACCCAGCTGTTGGTGCTGGCACGGGCGCGTTCCTGGTTGCCGTATACGCCGTAGCGCAGCGTGTGGTTGTCGCCCAGCGGCGTGGAGAAATCCGCCTGCAGCGTATTGGCGCGGTTGTTGCGCTGGACCTGCGAGGCGACGCCACTGAACACCAGGTCGCCGGCCACGTCGGGATTGAAGCCGACATCGCTGTAGCGCTGCCCGGCGGAGAGCTGGTAGGCGGTCTCGCCCAGCGTGCCCTGCAGCACCAGCATGCCGAAGCGGGTGGTTTCGCGCTGCGTCTCATCCAGCTGGCTGGAATCGAAGGTGGTGGTGTCCAGGTAGCCGAACTGGGGCGTCTGCCCCGGATTGACCGGAGTCTGGAAGCGGTTGTTGGCGAAGCCGGCGAACACGCTCAGGCGGGTGGTGTCGTTGACCAGATAGGTCAGGTCGGCGAAGGCTTTGCCCTGGTGGGTATCGTCATGCTCCGGCTTGCGCGAGCTGGTCGGGTTCTCCAGGCCGACCTCGTTCTGGTCGTAGTTGCCGGTCAGGAACCAGCTCCAGCGCCCCTGCGAGCCCCACCAGGACGCATTCGGATTGACCTTGCCGAACGAGCCGGTGGTGATGCCGACGCTGCCGCCATTGCCGAGTTCGGCGCCGCTGCGGGTGGTGATGTCGACCACCGCGGCGGTGCGCTCGCCGAACTGCGCTGGCAACGCGCCGTCCATAAGCCGGATGCTCTTGATCGTGCGCGCATCCAGGGTCTGGCCGAAGCCGGAGATCGATTCCGGCAGCAGCACGCCGTTGATGCGGTACTGCAGGTTGGCGTGGTCGCCGCGCACGTGCACGCCACCGTAGGAATCCTGGACCACGCCGGGCGCCTGCAGCAGTACCTGGCTGAGCGGCGCGGACGCCCCCAGCGGCTGCTTCTGGATGTCCTCGGCGGTGATCTGGTACTGGCTGCTGCCGATGTCGGGCGACAGCGCGTTGCGCGCCTGGTCGAGCTGGGCGCTGACGGTGACCGTATCGAGGTCCTTCACCGGCGCCGCGTCGGTGCCGGCATCGGCGGCCAGGGCGAGGTTGGGCAGGCTGGCCAGGGCCAGGGCGAACGTGATGCCGGTAGCGAGCAGGGAGGGCTTCATGGCGGATGGGCTGTGGAAGGGGCCGGTAGGGGTGACTGGATTGTTACTTCGTAACACTGCGGAGCGAATCATGCGCCTGTCCGGGGGGCTGTGGGCATGCGGTTTGTGGCCGCTCGCGCTGACCTTTCCCCGGCGTTCAGCCATGTGCAGGCGTCGCCCGGGCCTTTGCGGCAGCGGCCGGCTCTGCGACCATGACCGTCCCCCACCCCCGGAATCCTGCAATGAGCCTGTCCGCCGTTCCGCCCGTCTCCGATCCTGCTGCGACCGTGTCCGGCGCTGGCTGGTCGCCGGAGAGCTGGCGTGGCAAGACCGCGCTGCAGATGCCGACCTATCCCGATCCGATTGCCCTGGACGCGGCCCTGCATGAGCTGAAGCGGCTGCCGCCGCTGGTGACCTCGTGGGAGATCCTGGCGCTGAAGCAGCAGCTGGCTGATGCGCAGGAGGGCAAGCGCTTCCTGCTGCAGGGCGGTGACTGCGCGGAGAATTTCAGCGACTGCGAATCGGGCACGATCTCCAACCGCCTGAAGGTGCTGCTGCAGATGAGCCTGGTGCTGGTGCACGGCCTGCGCCAGCCGGTGATCCGCGTTGGCCGCTTCGCCGGCCAGTACGCCAAGCCGCGTTCGGCCGACACCGAGACCCGCGATGGCGTGACCCTGCCCAGCTACCGCGGCGATGTGATCAACGCGCCGGCGTTCACCGAGGCTGCGCGCCTGCCGGACCCGAAGCGGATGCTGCAGGCCCACGCGCATTCGGCAATGACGATGAACTTCGTGCGGGCGTTGATCGATGGTGGCTTCGCCGACCTGCACCACCCCGAGTACTGGAACCTGGAGTGGGTGCGGCATTCGCCGCTGGCCGCCGAGTACCAGAAGATGGTGGCCTCGATCGGCGACGCGGTGCACTTCATGGAGACCCTGGCCGGGGCCCGCGTGCACAACCTCAACCGCATCGATTTCTACACCTCGCACGAAGCGCTGCTGCTGCCCTACGAGCAGGCCCTGACCCGCCAGGTGCCGCGCCAGCAGGGCTGGTTGAACCTGAGCACGCATTACCCGTGGATCGGCATGCGCACGGCCGCGCTGGATGGTGCACACGTGGAATACCTGCGTGGCGTGCGCAACCCGATCGCGATCAAGGTGGGCCCGTCGGTGCAGCCGGACCAATTGCTGCGGTTGATCGACGTGCTGAACCCGGATGACGAACCCGGCCGCCTGAGCTTCATCCACCGCATGGGTGCGGCGCAGATTGCCGGGAAGCTGCCGCCGTTGCTGGACGCGGTGAAGCGCGATGGCCGTCGCGTGCTGTGGGTGTGCGATGCGATGCACGGCAATACCGAGAGCACGGCCAACGGCTTCAAGACGCGTCGCTTCGACAACGTGCGGGGCGAGGTGGAGATGTCCTTCGACCTGCACGCAGCAGCGGGCACGCGGCTGGGTGGCGTGCACCTGGAGCTGACCGGCGAGGACGTGACCGAATGCACCGGTGGTGCGCGCGAGTTGACCGAGCGTGATCTGGAGCGTGCGTATCGCTCGACGGTGGACCCGCGGTTGAACTATGAGCAGTCGCTGGAGATAGCGATGGCGATCGTGCGCAAGCAGGAGCAGGCGAGGTAGGTTTTTTCTGCAGGGCTTGCAGCCCTGCACCTGCTCACTGCAACGGCAACTTCAAAAGCCGAAGCGGCATTCCGTGGGATGGCGGGGCACTGTGGGTTTGCGGGGACGCCGTAAACCCATCCATGGGGGCTTGGTCGCCGCA
>NZ_JBYSZR010000030.1:0-57254 GCF_058787375.1 Stenotrophomonas sp. FW305-3-2-15-E-LB1 | reverse complement strand
GGAGTACATCCGGTACTACAACGAAGACCGTATCCGGCTGAAATTAAAGGGCTTGAGCCCGGTAAAGTACCGGGAGCGGGTCGCGCTGGCCGCCTAGCCCCCCCCCACCTGTCCAACTTCAGGGGGTCACTTCAGGGACGGGTTTACGGCGTGTCCTGCGCAGCCCACCCCGCACGGACCAATCCGGGAAACCCTTTTCGGCGGCCAACCCAGCCACGAGGGGCTCCGCCGTTGGCTGGAACCCATCATTCCATGACGGAATTGGCGCCCAGGCCCCGCTGGGCCTACCATCGGCGGTCCCCACCCCCACCGCCCCTTCCATGTCCGCTCCCGCTCCCGCCGCACCGCGCCGCTGGTTCGTCGCTGGCGACTTCAATGGCTTCTTCGGCCTGGTCGTCGACAACCTCTCCATCCTTGGCTTCATCGCCATGGCCCTCATCGGCATGTTCCAGTTCCCCGCCGATGTGGTGTTTGGCCGCATGTTCCCCGGCACGGCCTTCGGCGTGCTGGTCGGCAACCTGCTCTACACCCTGATGGCGCGCCGCCTGGCCGCACGCACTGGCCGCGATGATGTCACTGCCATGCCGCTGGGCCTGGATGCGCCGACCAGCATCGGCATGGCCCTGCTGGTGCTTGGCCCGGCCTTTGCTGCCTTCAAGCAGCAGGGCATGGACCCGCACGCCGCAGCAATCGCCACCTGGCAGCTGGGCATGGCCGCGCTGGTCATCATGGGCGTGCTGAAGCTGATCCTGTCCTTCTTCGGTGAAGCGGTGACCCGCGCGCTGCCGCGTGCGGCGCTGCTGGGCTCCATCGCCGGCATCGCCCTGGTGCTGATGGGCCTGCTGCCGCTGCTGGAAACCCTGCGCTCGCCGCTGGTCGGCTTCACCACGCTGGGACTGCTGCTGTACGTGCTGATCGCCAAGGGCAAGCTGCCGGTGCGTGGCCCGGGCGTGCTGCTGGCCTTCGTGTTCGGCACCGTCCTCTATTACGGCCTCGGCCTGGCCGGGCTGGGCGTGCCGGGCTTCCAGGTGCCGGCCTGGGTGCCGCCGCAGGTGGTGCTGCCGCTGCCCACGCTGGGCTTCATCGATGGCCTGCCGACGGCGATGACCTACCTGCCGCTGCTGCTGCCGTTCGGCCTGCTGATGGTCGTGGGTGGCATCAACGTGTCCGAGAGCGCGCGCGCGGCCGGCGATGACTACCGCACCCGCGACATCCTGCTGGTGGAAGCGGTGGCCACGCTGGTGGCCGGTGTCTGCGGCGGCGTTGCCCAGACCACGCCGTACATCGGCCAGCCGGCCTACAAGCACATGGGCGCACGCAGCGGTTACACGCTGCTGACCGGCCTGTTCGTCGGCATCGGCGGCATGCTGGGCATCATTTCCGGCCTGGTGCAGTGGCTGCCGCTGGCGGTGCTGGCGCCGATCATCGTGTACGTGTCCATCGACATCACCACCCAGGCGTTCCAGGCCACCCCGCGCCAGCACGCCGGTGCGATGGTGCTCGGCTTCCTGCCCTCGGCGGCGTACCTGCTGGCGATCAAGGCGCCGGGCTGGATTCCCGCCGACCAGATGGGCGCGCTGCTGACCCACGTCGATGGCCACGGCCTGCCGGAACTGGCGGTGATCTTAGCGCTGGGCAATGGCTTCATCATCACCTCGATGCTGTGGATCGCCACCGTATCGGCGATGGTCGATGGCCGCCTGCGCCGCGCCTGCGGTTTCCTGCTGGTGGCGGCCGGCCTGACCCTGTTCGGCCTGATCCATTCGGTCGACCCGCGCGGTGGCATCTACCTGCCGTGGGATCTGCAGGGCCTGGCGCGCATCATCAGCTGGCAGTTTGCCGGGGCCTACGTGGCGCTGGCCGTGCTGCTGGGGCTGCTGTCGCTGCAGAAGCAGCCGGTGAAGCCGTTGGCTGACGCCGGGCATTGAAGGGGCGCCGGGCCGTGCCCGGCGTCAGGTCTCGCGATCCAGCTCGGGGTAATGGCGGAAGATGCCGTTGGTGTTGAACGCCAGCCGCCGCTCCGAGTCCAGGTACGCGGCGATGTTCGGCCGTTTCGCCACCCGCTCCTGTAGTGCCCGCAACAGGGGCAGGGTGGGCGCCAGGGCCTGCATCCGCTTCGGGAACATGTAGTCCAGGCCGCTCAGCAGCTGGAACAGCGAGAGGTCCACGTAGGAGTGCTCGCGCAGCGGGTGGCGACCGCCGTTGGCCTCGATCACCTGTTCGAAGTAGCCGAGGAACTTCGGCAGGCGCTCGCCGCGCATCGTTGCCGCGCGCGCCTTGGCCTCGGCCTTCTGCTCCTCGTAGTACTGCGAGGCGGCAATCGGATGATGGGTGTCGTGCACTTCGGCCACCAGATCGGCGATGGTCAACTGCAGCTGCAGCGCCTGCATCCGCCGCGATGCCGCCTGCGGTACCAGGTCCAGCGTGGGGCCGAGGAAGTCCAGGATCGCCGCAACCTGTGCGATCACCTGCCGCCCGGCCTTCAGGAATGGCGGTGCGAACGGCTGCCCGCCCTCGGCCTGGCCCTGCAGGAACGGCTCCATGACCGCATCACCATGGACGCGTGCCATGTCCACGTACCCGGCGCCGGCATCTTCCAGTGCCAGCCGCACGAACTCGCCACGGCCCTGGATGCCGGTCCAGTAATACAGCGCGTAGTGCATGGCCTGTTCCCTCGCAACGAACCCGCCCCCAGAGTCGCTGCATGGACGCAAAGCAGGCGTGAGCGCCGGGCGTGGGCGACGTCAGTATCTGGCTTCAGGCCCGCGGTGGCGCGATGGGCAGGGCAAAGTCGAAATCGTCATCTGCCCATATCGCAGGCAGTGCGGTCACGGCCCGCAGCTGCAGCCCATAGCCCTGTGGAGGGTGCGGCTGCGGCGGGCCGGTGTACCCATGGATGGCGACGTCGTAACAACCTGGAACCACGTCCAGATAGTCACTGTTTGGCAGGCGCTCCTGCAGGCGCTGGCGGTAGTGCAGGAAGAAGTCCGCATCCCACGCCATCAACGCGTGCAGGTCGGCGGCGATCAACATGCCGCTGTCCACCCGCAGCGGGGCGCCGGGATGGCTGAAGCAGCGCGTGGCGCCGTCGGAAGGAGCGCTGGTGTCGGCGAATGCGGGCTCAATGAAAACCGCGTAGTCGTCTTCTTCGATGGGGTACATCGGGAACACCGCGCCGGCCCGCGTGGCCGCATCACCGACCGCCGGGTCATCAACGAACCTGCTGAAAGGTGCTTCGCCCGGTGCAAGGTGCTGCCGCAGGAATGCATCCAGCACCTGCGGATCAAACAGCACGATGCCGGGCTGGAACAGGCGTAGTGCCGCGGTGTGTTTCATTGGAACTCCAGAGTGGGCGAAGCGGGCATTCATGCGGCCTGCGCGAAGATGCAGTGCAAACGCGCCAGTACACGGTCGAGTGCGGCGGGGAACCCTGCAAACGCGGGCCGGTCTGACGTAGTCCAAGCAGTTTGCAGAGCGAGGTTGCGCATCATGCAGAAGAGTGGAAAAGCAGTGTGGCCCTGGGTGTTGGGCGTGGTGGTGGTTGGCGGTGCGGGCGCGTGGTTGTTCCGCGACCAGTGGCAGGGTCTGGCCGATCGCGTGGAGGTACCTGCCCAGACGGCACCGCCTTCGACTGCGGCACCCCCTGCGGCACCGGCCACGGAGGCCGCACCCTCGGCACCGGCCATCCAGCATCCGCTGGACACCGACGTTGCTGCCGATCCGGCGCTGCCAAAGATGGAAGACAGCGATACTGCTGCATGGACCGCGCTGAGCGGCCTGTTCCAGGGGGAAGGCGGGCTGGCGCTGCTGCTGCGGGATCACCTGATCCAGCGCCTGGTCACCCACGTGGACAACCTGGACAAGACCAGCGTGCCACCGTCTGCGCTGGCCACGCGGCCGCTGCCCGGCGGCCTGCAGGTGGAGGCCGGCGAGAACGGCGAGCAGATTGCCGCAGGCAACGCGGCGCGCTATGCGCCCTACGTGCAGGCATTCACCGCGCTCGATCCTGCGGCAGCGGGCACGGCGTACAAACGCTTCTATCCGCTGATCCAGCAGGCCTACGTCGACCTCGGGCGGCCGCAGGGCTACTTCAACGACCGCCTGGTGGCGGTGATCGATCATCTGCTGGAAACCCCGGAGCCGGCGCGGCCGGTGGCGGTGGTGCGTGATGAGCGGGGCCGCTATCGCTTTGCCGATCCCGATCTGCAGTCGCGCTCGGTGGGGCAGAAGGCGCTGCTGCGCATGGATGCCACGCAGGAGCGTGCGGTGAAACAGCAGCTGCGCGCGATCCGCAGTTCAATCACACGCGGCTGAAGGCTGCAGCGGCAGATGTCATCACCACCGTGATACGGTCGGCGTCGGGTAGACAGGAGTAACCTCGATGCATGCAATGTGGTTGGGAGTGAGTGCGTTGTTCGCCACGGCGGTGGCTTCGGCTGCCACCGTGGACACAGCGGACGCCGAACTGAGCGATCCCTATCGCTACACCCGCAGCGTGCGCCTTGCCGAGCTGGGCAGGCTGCAGGCGCTGGGCAAGACCCAGGGGGCAAAGGGACTGCTGGGCCAGGCAGGCTTCTACCGGGTGCGCGGGGAGCTGGAACGCTCCAGCAAAGCCGCCCAGAAATGCCTGCAGGCCGTGGCCACTGAACCGGCCGACAGCGTGAAGGGAGTCGAGTACCTGTGCTCGGCCACCCTGGCCGGCAATCTGCTGCTGCAGGGCGATATCGCCGGATGGGCAACGCAGATGCTGCAGGTCCGCACGCTGCTGGAGCGTGATATCCGGCCGTTGTTGAAACGCCAGGTGGGCGACATCCATCTTGCCGGCATCAGTGAGCCGCATTTCGAGCGCTTCACCGCCTGGCCGCGCAATGCGCTGGCAGTGCCGGCACCTGCCAGCGATGTCAGCGTTCCCCTGCAGATGAACAATGAACTGCCGACGCTCGCCCTGAAGGTCCGTACCGCCACAGGGGAACGCGAGGTGCGCGTGCATCTGGACAGCGGCGCGGCGCATTCGCGCATCGGGCGCACGTTGGCGGCCGAACTCGGGCTGGCGCTGACCGAGGGTTTCATGGTGGCCGATGGCAAGCCCGGGCAGTTGTATGCGCTGGCGGCGCCGGCCGATCTCGAGATCGGCGGTCTGTCGGTACGCGGCGTGTCCTTCGCAGTGCTGGGCCAGGACGACCTGCCACGCATCGGCCTGGACGTGCTGCGCGCGCTGGGCCGGGTGCGCATCAACAAGGATGCGCTGGTGATCCAGGCCACTGCCACCCCGGTGCCGTGCACGCGGCGGATGGCCACGCTGTCGACGCTGTGGGGGGATGCATATGACGTCCGTTATCCGATCCGCGCCGGCAAGCAGAACGTGCTGGTCAAGGTGGATACCGGCTTCAATGGCGCCTTCCAGGCCCGTGGGACGCTGCCGGCAGCGCCTCCCGCGTCTGCGATCCGGCGCAAGAACGTGATCACCACTGCGGGCAGCGAAGACATCCAGTACGTAGAGGCGACCACGCCGGTGATGATCGGCGAGGAAGTACTGAACCTGCCGGTGGACATCGGCCTGGCACCGGGGCCTGACCCCCTGTTCAACCCGGACTGGCGGGTGGGTTTCGCCGCGACCCAGCGCTACAGCCTGTACATGGACGTTGCCGGCACCTATGGCTGCCCGGTTGCCATTGCTGCCGCGCCGCCGCTGCTGCCACCGAAGCCGGCTGCCGCGCCACCCGCCGGCGGCTGATCGCAGCTACAGGGTCTGCAGGAACGCCTCGATGTCCTGCAGGTCCTGGCGGCTGAGCCCGCGCGGCCGCAGCAGTGGATCTGGCGCAGGGAAGGGCGCCGCATCGGCCGCAGGCGAGGCCGGTGCGCGCGGGCGCGCGCCGCCGACGTTGTAGAACGCCAGTACGCCCGACAGGCGCGGGATCAGACCGTTGTGCATGTACGGCGCGGTGCTGGCCACGCCACGCAACGAGGGCGTGCGGAAGCGGCCGCTGTCGGCGGGATCGCCAGTGACTTCGTAGCGGCCCAGGTCCTGGCGTGTGCGGCCGTGGAAGTGCAGGCCCAGGTTGTGGAAGCCGTTGTCGGTGAGCGCGGCCCCGCTGTGGCAGTTCATGCAGCCGGCCTGCGTGCGGAACAGGTGCAGGCCGCGCAGCTGGGCATCCCCCAGTGCATCTGCATTGCCACGCAGGAAGCGATCAAAGCGGCTGTTGCGTGGCGACAGGCTGCGCTCGAAGGCCGCGATGGCCTGGCCGAGCTGGGCGGCATCGATGCGCGGTTGCGCGAACACCTCGTTGAACGCACGGCGATAGGACGCGTCGCGGCGCAGGCGGCGCACGGCGCCCTGCGCGCTGAACCCCATTTCCATGGGATCGGAGATGGGGTGCAGGGCCTGGTCTTCCAGCGTCGCGGCGCGCCCATCCCAGAACAGCGGTGATGCGTGTGCGCTGATGGCAACGCTGGGTGCGTTGCGGCGGCCGGCTTGGCGGTCGTGGCCGAATGATATGCGGCGGCCATCGGCCCAGCCCAGATCGGGATCGTGGCAGCTGGCACAGGCCAGTTGCCGTGATTTCGACAGGACCGGGTCGAAGAACAACCGGCGCCCCAGCGCGACCTTGGCCGGGGTGGATGGATTGCCTGCAGGATCGACCGGTGCCGGCAGCGGCGCGAGTTCCTGCCAGGCAACACCGGGGTCGACCTCCGGCGCGGGCCAGCGCGTGCTGGGGCTGCTGTAGAGCGCGCGCAGGCAGGCACCGTCCGGGCGTGCGGGAAGCACCTCGGGGCAGGGCGTGTCGCGCGCAGGCGCAGGCCCGCCCGCGCTGCCCAGCAACAGGGCAGCGACGGGCAGGGCCAGGCGCAGTGGGTGCAGGCGCTTCATCGACAATGGCCCGGCAGATGCCTGCCGGGCCGCCGGCTCAGAACGAATAGCCCATTTCCAGCCAGAAGCTGCGCCCGGATTCGAAGTACATGGTGCCGGCGGCAGCACCGCTGGCCGTGGTCAGGTTGCTGCGGTTGAGCACGTTCTGCACTTCCACCCGCACATAGGCTTCCTGCCCGCGCGGCAGGGCCCGGCGGTATTCCAGGTTGGCATCCCAGGTCCAGCTGCCGGAGAAGCGGCGCGTGGTCAGGTTGCGTACGCTTTCGCCGTCGATGACTTCCAGCGCGCCCTCGGTGGTGCCTTCGAAGCCTGCGCGGTAGCGGAAGAAGTTGTTCCAGCTCAGGCCCCAGGCTGGAATGTCGGTGCGGGTGCTCAGGCGTGCGCTCCAGGGCCGCAGGTACTGGGTGGCGGGCAGTTCATGGCGGTACATCAGCTTGCCATCCAGGCGCACGCGCTCGAACAGGTCAGGGCTGTCTTCGTAGCTGTTGTAGTTGCGGTTCACATCGGTGTGGTCGGCCGAAAGCTGGAAGCTGTTGCGGGTGCCGGCAAATTCCCACGAGCGCTGCGGGCTGACCGACAGCGTCCATGTCTGCGAATCGCTGCGGCCTTCATTGGTGTATTCGAAGGTATTGAGGTTGTAGAGGTCGCGGTCCGGGCTGTCGACCTTGCGGCGCAGGATGTCCTTGCGGCTGCTGCGGTCCACGTACTTCAGGTGGAACTGCAGGCCGAATGCCTGCTGGTCCACGCCCAGGGTCCATTCGTCGGTGTAGGGCGAATCGACATCGCTCAGGCGGTTGGTGGCCACGTTCCTGGTGCTCTTCGCATCTTCCCAGCGGGTGCTTGCGCTGGTGCGGTCCAGCGTGTCGCGCAGGCGCTCGCGGCCATCGCGCAGCAGGTAGCTGTAGAAGCTGCGCCCGTAGTAGCGGTTCACGCCGGCGTTGATGACCGTACGCTGGTCACCCAGCACATCCCACGACGCGGCCAGGCGCGGTGACACGTTGGTCTGCTTCCACAGGTTGTTGCGGTCCAGGCGCAGGCCGGGACGGAGGTTCCAGTTGCCGATGCGGATGTCGTCCTGCAGCCAGGCTTCGTACTCTTCGCCGCTCACCTCGAACTGGCCGGCATGGAACAGGAACATGCGCTTGAAGTACTGGCCGGTGCCGCCGCTTCTGGTCGGCGACAGTGAGCAGCTGAAATCATCCACGCTGCCGTCGGACAGCGTGCAGCTGCGAGTGGTGGCGGTGCTCAGCAGTACCCGGTGGTCGTTCAGGCGCTGGTAGTCGCCATCGCGGTGCTGCACGCCGGCACCGAACTGCAGGGTGTGTTCACTGCTGCCCAGCTGCAGCGGTTCGCGGTCGGCCACGAAACGGTAGCCGATACGGCGGTCGTGCTGGTCGATGTTGCCCCAGCTGCCCTCGGTGCTGATGCCGGACACGCCCCAGTCGAAGTCATCGGAGATCAGCCAGTTGCGCATGTAGTCCAGGTCGCCGCGGCGGCTGGTTTCCACCTCGCTGTAGTTCAGGGTGTTGCGCAGGGTCCAGGCCGTGCCGGTCCAGTTCGCGCGCAGGCTGGCAGTGGGCCCGCCGGACTTGATGCTGAAGTACGAATCGCGCGAGTTGGAGATGAAGTAGACATCGTCGGCGGGCGCGTAGGACAGGTTGGCACCGAGCTGCAGGCCTTCGCCATTGCTCCAGTCCAGGGCCACCGTGGCGCTGGTGTTCTCACGCGTCTGGGTGCGGGTGTTGACGTCCGCGCCGGTGGTTTCACGGCCGCCGGCGTAGGCGCGCAGGGGGATCTCCGAGCGCGTGCGGGTGAAGGTGCCGATGATGCCCAGGCCGCCGCGCGTGCGTCCTTCCAGCCGCGCGCCGACGCGGTACTTGTCGTACTGCGGCTGGTACTTGTACGTATCGGATTCCTCGAAGTTCTCCTGCTGCGCGTCGTTGGCGATGATGCTGTCCCAGGCCGAGCGGGCCATGCGGAACCAGACCTTGCCATGCAGGCCGTCGGTTGCAGAACGGCTGCGCGCGTCCACGACGCCGCCCAGGAAGTGGCCGAACGAGGCCGGCACGTTGGCGTCGTAGACGGTCAGCGATTCCAGCAGGTCCACATCCACGGCGATGCCCTGCGCGCCGCCGGGCACATCGAAGTTGTGTGCGGGGTTGCCGTTGTCGGGCGTATCGGCCGGATCGAGATCGTTGTTGATCGTGGCGCCATCGAGCAGGAACAGGTTCTGGTAGTACGGCGCGCCATTGATGCTGAAATCATCGGGGCGGATTTCGCCCATGTTGCGGCTGCTGCGGTTGGTATCGCTGAACTGCACCGCCGGGTTGCTGCGCAGAGCCGTGGCGATGTCCCCGTTGCCTTTCACCTGCGCATCCAGGGCATCGGCATCCAGGGTGACGCCCTGGCCGAAGGGCAGCGCCTGCGGCAGCGCCACCTTGCCATCGGACGCCCCCACGCGCAGCGGCTGCGTCTGCCGCGTGGTCTTCGCGCCCTGCAGGGTGTAGCTGCCATCGGCCCGGCGCACTGCACGCAGGCCCGTGCCCTGCAGCAGCGTGCTGAAGCCTTCGTCCACGCCCGCTGCCTCATCGACTGGCGGCGCGGTGCGGCCCTGGGTCAGCGCCGGATCGAAGGAGAGTGCGACGCCATGCTGGGCGGCAAAGGCGCTCAGCGCACTGCCCAGCGATGCCGTGGCCGGTGCATTGGCGGGCTGCCCGGCGGGCGCGGTCTGGGCGAAGGCGGGTGTGGCAGCCAGGGCGATGGCCAGCAGGCTGTAGCGGAAACGGGGTGGGATCACAGGCATGGAGAGAGCCGGCAGAAGAAGGATTCACTTCCTCTGCCACGCAGGATCGAAAAAAGTGTCATTGCGGCGCGGCGGCCGCGCGCACGCGCACTGTCAGGCCCTGATCGATGCGCAGCGGATAGGTGGCGGCCAGCATCGACAGGCTGCGCGGCAGGTCGTCCAGCGGGAATGCGCCGGACACCGGCAAGGCCGCCACAGTGTCATCCACCCGCAGCCAGCGCCGGTGGTAGCGGCCCAGTTCATGCAGCAGCGCCTGCAGCGGCAGGCTGTCGGCCACCAGCATGCCGTGCAGCCACGCGTCGCTGCCGGGCGCAGCGGCCTGCGGTGCGGCCAAGCCGGCGTCCCCCCAGCGCAGTTGCTGGCCGGCTGCAACGCGCTGCGTGGCACCGGCGGCGGTGGTCACCTGCACCGCGCCTTGCTGCACCACCAGCAGGGTGGCATCGTCGAACAGGCGCACGTTGAAGCGGGTGCCCAGCGCCTGCAGCATTCCCTGCGGGGTGGCCACCCGCAGAGGCCGTGCGGGGCGGTGTGGATCGGGCGCGGTGTCGATATGGATCTCGCCGCGCCGCAGCCGCAGCAGACGCTGCTGGCCATCGAAGGCGATATCGACGGCGCTGGCCGTGGCCAGGTGCAGCACGCTGCCGTCGTCCAGCACGCGGCGCAGGCGTTCGCCCACGGCGGTGCGCACGCTGGCGTCCCAGGCCGCATCGTCGTACAGGCGCCAGGCCAGCCAGCCGCCCAGCGGCGCCACCAGCAGCGCGGCAACGCTGCGCAGCACGGCGCGTCGGCCGGGCGATGCAGGGCGCTGCAGCGCGCCATGGGCGAGGGCGGGTGGCACCTGGCCACTCAGCGCCAGCAGCCGCTCCGCACGCTGCCAGGCGCATGCGTGCTCGGGATCGGCATCGTGCCAGCGCTGCCACTGCGCACGCTGCATGGCATTGCCGTCCTCGTGCAGGCGCATCAGCCAGTCGGCCGCCTGTTCCAGCACACGGGGCGACAACGCCCGTTCGCCTGCAGCCTCCACGCCCATCGTCAGCAGGCGTGCGCCAGGCAGCCCATCAGGGCGCGCTTCATGTGCCGCTTCACCGTGGACAGCGACAGCCCCAGCTGCTCGCTGATGGCCTCGTAGCGCAGTCCATCGAACTGCGCGAGCAGGAACACCCTGCGCGCCATCGGCGGCAGGCCGTCCAGCATCGCGTCGATCTGCTGCAGCGCCTCGCGCACCAGCGCCTGTTCTTCCAGCGACGGCAGCACCGGTTCCGGAAACTGCGCCAGGTACTCCAGGTAGGCGCGTTCCAGCGCCTGGCGGCGGAACCAGTTGGCCGCCAGCCCGCGCGCGACGGTGGTGAGGAACGCCCGCGGCTCGCGCAGCGCGGCCAGATCGCGGCCCTGCAGCAGCCGCGCGAAGGTGTCCTGGGTGAGGTCGTCGGCCACATCGCGATTGCCCACGCGGCCGCTCAGCCAGCCCTGCAGCCACCGGTGGTGGTCGCGGTACAGCGTGCCCAGTTGCTCGTGGTGTGCGTGCATGCGGAAGGCGCGGTCGCGCATGGATCGAAATGAGAATGATTCGCAAGTATGGCATTGGCGAGCCCGCCATGCCAGCCCTGGCGCGCGCCTTGCGCTGGATCAACGCGCTGCCTACGCGCCCGGGCGCATGCTTGCCACAGGCTGACCAACCCGATGGTGCAGTCGCAGCCACCCTTGAAACCGGGTGGGGCAACCGCATCTTCCCTGCATCGCCGGCGCGGGCCGGCACTGATGACCGATGAGGATTCGCAATGCGGATGGACAAGCTCACCTCGCGTTTCCAGCAGGCGCTGGCCGACGCGCAGTCGCTGGCCGTGGGCCGCGACAACAGCATCATCGAACCGGCACACCTGTTCAGCGCGCTGCTGGACCAGCAGGGCGGCAGCACGCGTCCGTTGCTGGCCCAGGCCGGCGTCAACGTACCGGTGCTGCGCGAGCGCCTGGCCGAGGCGCTGGATGCGCTGCCGAAGGTGTCCGGCCAGGCCGGCAACGTTTCGATGGGCAATGACCTCGGGCGCCTGCTCAACCACACCGACAAGCTGGCCCAGCAGAACGGCGATGCCTTCATCGCCAGCGAGTGGTTCGTGCTGGCCGCGCTGGAAGACAGCGGCACGCTGGGCATGGCGCTGCGCGCCGCCGGCGCCGACAAGGCGCGCCTGCAGGCCGCCATCGACAAGCTGCGTGGCGGCGAGAACGTGCAGTCGGAAAACGCCGAAGAACAGCGGCAGGCGCTGGAGAAGTACACCATCGACCTGACCGCGCGCGCCGAGAGTGGCAAGCTCGACCCGGTCATTGGCCGCGATGAGGAAATCCGTCGCACCATCCAGGTCCTGCAGCGCCGCACCAAGAACAACCCGGTGCTGATCGGCGAACCCGGCGTGGGCAAGACCGCGATCGTGGAAGGCCTGGCCCAGCGCATCATCAACGACGAAGTGCCCGAGGGCCTGCGTGGCAAGCGCGTGCTGTCGCTGGACATGGGCGCGCTGATCGCCGGTGCCAAGTTCCGCGGCGAATTCGAGGAGCGCCTGAAGGGCGTGCTCAACGACCTGGCCAAGAGCGAAGGGCAGATCATCCTCTTCATCGACGAGCTGCACACCATGGTGGGTGCGGGCAAGGCTGATGGCGCGATGGATGCGGGCAACATGCTCAAGCCGGCGCTGGCCCGTGGCGAGCTGCACTGCGTGGGTGCCACCACGCTGGACGAGTACCGCAAGTACATCGAAAAGGATGCCGCGCTGGAGCGCCGCTTCCAGAAGGTCTTCGTGGGTGAGCCGTCGGTGGAGGACACCATCGCCATCCTGCGTGGCCTGAAGGAAAAGTACGCGGTGCACCACGGGGTCGAGATCACCGATCCGGCCATCGTTGCCGCCGCCACGCTGTCCAACCGCTACATCACCGACCGCCAGCTGCCGGACAAGGCCATCGACCTGATGGACGAGGCCGCTTCGCGCCTGCGCATGGAGATCGACTCCAAGCCGGAGGAGCTGGATCGCCTGGAACGCCGGGTGATCCAGCTGAAGATCCAGCGCGAGATGCTGAAGAAGGAGAAGGACGACGCCTCGCGGCAGCGCCTGGCCGATCTTGAGAATGACATCGACGGCCTGGAGCGCGAGTTCTCCGACCTCAATGAAATCTGGAAGTCGGAGAAGGCTGCGCTGCAGGGCGCCACGAAGATCAAGGAAAAGGTGGAGCAGGCCAAGCTGGACCTGGAAGCCGCACAGCGCCGCCAGGATTTCGCCCGCATGAGCGAGATCCAGTACGGCCTGCTGCCGCAGCTGGAAAAGCAGTTGGCTGCTGCGCAGGAACTGGATGCCAACGACTTCAAGCTGGTGCAGGACAAGGTCACTGACGAGGAGATCGCCGAGGTCGTGTCGCGCTGGACCGGCATCCCGGTCAACAAGATGCTCGAGGGCGAGCGCGACAAGCTGCTGCGCATGGAAGAGGTGCTGCACAACCGCGTGGTCGGCCAGGAAGAAGCGATCAGGGTCGTCTCCGATGCCGTGCGTCGTTCGCGCGCCGGCCTGTCCGATCCGAATCGTCCGGGTGGCTCGTTCCTGTTCCTCGGCCCGACCGGCGTGGGCAAGACCGAGCTGTGCAAGTCGCTGGCCGAGTTCCTGTTCGACAGTGCCGACGCGATGATCCGCATCGACATGAGCGAGTTCATGGAGAAGCACAGCGTGGCCCGCCTGATCGGTGCGCCCCCGGGCTACGTGGGCTACGAGGAAGGCGGCTACCTGACCGAAGCCGTGCGCCGTCGCCCGTACTCGCTGATCCTGCTGGACGAGGTGGAGAAGGCGCATCCGGATGTGTTCAACATCCTGCTGCAGGTGCTGGATGATGGCCGCCTGACCGATGGCCAGGGCCGCACCGTGGACTTCCGCAACACCGTCATCGTGATGACCTCCAACCTGGGCTCGCACCAGATCCAGGACATGGGCAGCGATGACAGCCCGGAGGCCTACACGCAGATGAAGGCCGCGGTGATGGGCGTGGTGCAGGCGCACTTCCGCCCGGAGTTCATCAACCGCCTGGACGACATCGTGGTGTTCCACCCGCTGGACAAGCAGCAGATCAAGCAGATCGCCCGCATCCAGATGCGTGGCCTGGAGCGGCGCCTGGCCGAGCGTGGCTTGAAGCTGGTGGTGTCCGATGCAGCGTTCGACCTGCTCGGCAATGTGGGCTTCGATCCGGTGTATGGCGCGCGCCCGCTGAAGCGCGCGATCCAGGCACAGCTGGAAAACCCGTTGGCGCAGAAGATCCTCTCGGGGGCCTTCGTCAACGGCGACACCATCGAGGTCGGCAACGATGGCGGCCACCTGGTGTTCGCCAAGGCCTGATGCGGGTGTAATGCAGAACGGGGCGCCGCGCGGTCATCGCGCGGCGCCTTTTTTGTGCGTTGATAACGGCAGGTAAGGGCGATATGCCGAGCTGATCTGACCCGTGCGCAACGGCTGCCCTATGGTGGCCGTTTCCCGGATGGAGTCAGGTGCGATGAGTGACCCGCAGTGGCAACTGGAAACCCTGGCCGTGCATGGCGGCTACCGTCCCGACCCGACCACGCGCGCGGTGGCGGTGCCGATCTACCAGACCGTGGCGTACGCCTTCGATGACACCCAGCACGGCGCGGACCTGTTCGACCTGAAGGTGCAGGGCAACATCTACACCCGCATCATGAACCCCACCACCGACGTGCTGGAACAGCGCCTGGCGGCGCTGGAAGGCGGCATCGGTGCACTGGCGCTGGCCTCGGGGCAGGCGGCCATCACCTATGCCATCCAGACCATCGCCGAGGCCGGCGACAACATCGTGGCGGCCAGCGCGCTGTATGGCGGCAGCCTCAACCTGCTGGCGCACACCCTGCCGCAGTACGGCATCCAGGCCCGATTCGCCGACCCGGCGGACCCGGCCGCCTTCGCTGCGCTCATCGACGAACGCACCAAAGCCGTATTCGTCGAATCCATCGGCAACCCGCGCGGGAATGTGACCGACATCGCCGCGATCGCCGAGGTCGCCCACGCCGCTGGCGTGCCGCTGATCGTCGACAACACCGTGGCCACGCCGTTCCTGCTGCGCCCGTTCGAGCACGGCGCCGACATCGTGGTGCACTCGCTGACCAAGTATCTCGGCGGCCACGGCACCAGCCTGGGCGGGGCGATCATCGACTCGGGCCGCTTCGACTGGGCCGCACAGCGCGCACGCTTCGCCCGCCTGAATGAACCCGACCCCAGCTATCACGGCGTGGTCTATACCGAAGCGCTCGGGCCGGCGGCGTACATCGGCCGCGCACGGGTGGTACCGCTGCGCAACACCGGCGCCGCGCTGTCGCCGTTCAACGCCTTCCTGATCCTGCAGGGCATTGAAACCCTGGCCCTGCGCATGGAGCGCATCAACGCCAACGCGCTGGCGGTGGCGCAGTACCTGCAGGCGCACGCGAAGGTGGCCTGGGTGCGCTATGCCGGCCTGGCCGACGACCCCGAACATGCCGCCGCGCAGCGCTACCTGGGCGGGCACGGCTCCGGCGTGCTGACCTTCGGCCTGCCCGGTGGGCGCGATGCGGGCGCGCGCTTCCTGGATGCACTGAAGTTGTTCACCCGGCTGGTGAACCTGGGCGACGCGAAATCCCTGGCCACGCACCCGGCCTCGACCACGCACCGCCAGCTCGACGCCGCCGAACTGGCCCGTGCCGGTGTCAGCGAGGACACCGTGCGCCTGTCGATCGGCATCGAACACATCGAAGACCTGCGCGCAGATCTGGAACAGGCCCTGGCGGCGGCCTGAGGCGAACTGCCCGATCGCGCAGGATCGGTTACGCGGGGGGCGGCCGGATCAGGCAGGATCGCAACCATGTCCTCGACAGGAAATGGTCATGAACCGACTTGCGGCCCTGCGCCGGACGCATGGCATCGAACGGGTGATCGAGCAGCTGCAGACCTGCCTGCGTGAGCGGCAGGCGTTGCCCGACGTGGTGGCGTTGGCGGCGATTGCACATCAATCACCGTTCCACTTCCAGCGCCTGTACCGCGCGCTGACTGGCGAGAGCCCGGGGCAGACGCTGGATCGGCTGCGCCTGCTGCAGGCCCTGCAAGCCCTGCAGCACCCCGGTGCAAGTGTTACGGACGCAGCTTTGGCCGCGGGCTACGAAAGCGCGCAGGCATTGGCCCGGCGTTGCCGGCAACGTCTGCAGGCAACGCCGAGCCGGCTGCGCGCAGACCCGACGCTGCGTGAGCGTTGGCAGCAGGCTCTGGCGCAGCCTGCTGGCGACGCCGCCATGCCGGCGGCCGCTCCCCTGAAAGTGCAGGTGAAGGCGCTGCAGCCGTTCGAAGTGGTACTACTGCGCGCGCAGGGGGCATTTGCAGACCTGGATGCCAGCTTCGGTCAGTTGTTCGATTGGGCCCAGCAGCAGGGGATGGCAGACGAACTGCTGCACCTGGTGGGCATCGCGATCGATGATCATCGCGACGTGCCTGCGCGTGAGCACCGCTTCGACTGCGGCATGGGGTTTGCGGTGCCGCTGCCAGCCATCCCATCGCATTTCCAGCAGCAGACCCTGGGCTTGGGGCGATACGCCGTGGTGCACCATGTCGGGCCCTATGAGCACCTGCAGGCCGTCGGCGATGCACTCCTCCGCGACTGGTGGGCGGACAGCGATCACCACTTGGGGGATGGCCCGCTGTACTTCCATTTCCTGGATGATCCCGAGCAGGTGCGGCCTGAACGCCTGCGCGCTGATGTCTGCCTGCCATTGTCGGACTGATAGCCACCGGCTTGGTCGTCATCGCCAGCGGCGATCACCACGCCGCGCAGAATGGGGTACGGTGGAACTGCCTCTCCAAGGCGTGGCAGAACTGGTAATCCCCAGCAGTACAGATCCCCGACGGGTGCGGGCCCGCCGGGGATTTTTTTAAAGGTAGATCCACGCCATGCGTGGATGGATGGCCATCGAAGAGCATCCACGCATGGCGTGGACCTACCGTGTCGACCAAGGTCGACACCTACCAGAGCGGGACCAGATCGATCCCGTTGCGCACAGTAACGGGATCCGCCCCCGTGCCGACCAACGGTCGGCACCCACCAACAGCAGCATCCCCAGCAGCAGCATTCCCAGCAGCAGTTCCAACAGCAGCAGTTCCAGCAGCAGCATTCCCAGCAGCAGCATTCCCAGCAGCAGCATTCCCAGCAGCAGCATTCCCAACAGCAGCAGTTCCAACAGCAGCAGTTCCAGCAGCAGTTCCAGCAGCAGTTCTAGCAGCAGTTCCAGCAGCATTCCCAACAGCAGTTCCAACAGCAGCAGTTCCAACAGCAGCAGTTCCAACAGCAGTTCCAACAGCAGCGGGAACCTGTCGAAGGCGGGGTGGGTCCGGTGGCAGGGGTGTGAGCGGCATGGATGCCGCGACCAAGCCCCCATGGACGGGTTTACGGCGTCCCCTGCCACCGGACCCACCCCGCCATCCCTCGGGATGCAGGCTTTTGACGTTGACGTTGATTCAGCAGGTGCAGGGCGGCAAGCCCTGCCGCCCGCACACCCCTCACACCACCGGAATGCTGTGCTGCCCCAGGTTCCGGTACGGCGGCGTCGACATGATCATCTCCGCCAGCGAATACGCCAGCTCGCGCTCGGCCATCACCGTGCCATCGGCACCGTGTTCCAGCAGATGCTTCACTTCCGCATCGCTGTGCGCCCGCGCCAGCAGGGTCAGGTCCGGGTTGATCGCCCGCAGCTTGGCCAGCGCCTCACCCGCTTCCAGCGGCTGCGGAATGGCCAGCACCGCGATCTTCGCGCGCTCCGGGTGGGCCTCGGCCAATACCCGGTCGGCAGCAGCGCTGCCGCGGATCGCCGCCAGGCCCCTGGCGTGCGCCTGCTCGACGTGTTCCTTGTTGTCATCGATCACCAGCACCGGCACGCCACGGTCGCGCAGCACCTGGGCCAGCTCGCTGCCAACGCGGCCATAACCGATCACGATGGCGTGGTCATGCAGGTCGCGCGACGGGCCGGTGGCCTCTTCGGGCTCGGCCGCCTGCGGCGACTGCTCCTGCTTGGCCTGCCAGCGGTCCAGCAGGCCGAACACCAGCGGGTTCAGCATGATCGATACCAGCGCACCGGCCAGCACCAGCGACTGGCCTTCCTTGGGCAGGATCTGCAGCGCCACGCCGAGGCCGGCGATGATGAAGGCGAACTCGCCGATCTGCGCCAGGCTGGCCGAAATGGTCAGCGCGGTGCTGGTGGGGTGGCCGAAGGCGCGCACGATGAAGAACGCCGCCGCCGACTTGCCGAACATGATGATGGCCACCGTCGCCAGCACCTGCCACGGGTGCTGCACGATGATGTTGGGGTCGAACAGCATGCCCACCGACACGAAGAACAGCACCGCGAACGCATCGCGCAGCGGCAGCGAGTCATGCGCCGCCTTGTGGCTCAGTTCGGATTCGTTGAGCAGCATGCCGGCGAAGAACGCGCCCAGCGCGAACGACACGCCGAACAGCATGGCCGAGCCGAACGCCACGCCCAGCGCGATGGCCAGCACCGACAGGGTGAACAGCTCGCGCGAACCGGTGCCGGCGATGCGTTCCAGGATCCACGGGATGACCCGGCGGCCGACCACCAGCATCACCGCCACGAACAGGCCCAGCTGCACGAAGGTCCAGCCGATGTCGGCCAGCACGCTGCCGATGCTGTGGGTTTCCTTGGAGGCGTCGGGGCCGAACACGCCGGCCAGCACCGGCATCATCACCAGTGCCAGGACGCAGGCCAGGTCCTCGACGATCAGCCAGCCCACGGCGATCTTGCCGCGCAGGGTTTCCAGCAGGCGGCGCTCTTCCATCGCCCGCAGCAGCACCACGGTACTGGCCGTCGCCAGGGAGAAACCGAAGATGACCCCGTGCAGGGCCGGCCAGCCCATCAGCCAGGCCACGCCCCAGCCGAGCAGGGTGGCCACGGCGATCTGGCCGATGGCGCCGGGGATGGCGATGGCCTTCACCGCCATCAGGTCCTTCAGCGAGAAATGCAGGCCGACGCCGAACATCAGCAGCATCACGCCCAGTTCGGCCAGCTGGTTGGCCAGCGCCTGGTCGGCGACGAAGCCGGGGGTGAACGGGCCGACGCAGATGCCAGCCACCAGGTACCCGACCAGAGGAGACAAGCGCAGCTTGTTGGCCAGCGCGCCGAAGATGAAGGCGAGCCCCAGGCCAACGGCCACGATGTTGATCAGGTCGGTGTCATGGTGCATCGGCACTCGCAGAAGTCGGGGGGATGTCCCGATTTTCACCGATGGGGCCAGATACGGCAAACCCGCCGGCCACGTGCCGCAGCCGGCGGGTTTGCCCACGCATTTCACCTCTACCCCCGCCTTCGGCGCGCCCCTTCAACAAGAAGGGGCTCTCCTCCAGATGCGGCAAGGGTCTGCCGGCCAGCGGCCGGCACCACCAGCGAGGTGCCCGTTACCGCTTACCAGTTGTACTTGATGCGGCCGTAGACGTACGCGCCATTGAAGCCGAACGGCGAGTAGTTGCTGTAGGGCAGCATGCCGAACGTCGAGTTCTGCAGGTCTTCGGTGCGGTCCGGGTACTCGTCCAGCAGGTTGTCGGCGCCCAGGGTGAGGGTCCAGTTGCTGCTCGGCTTGTAGCTCACCGATGCGTCCAGCACCCACTTGTCGCCGTAGGTCTGGTCGCGCAGGGCGGTGGCCGAGTTGCGCACGGTGAACTCACCGTAGCGGGTGGCCGCCAGGCCCAGCTCCCAGTGGTCCGAACGCCAGGTGCCGCTCAGCACGGTCTTGTCGCGCGGGTAGCTGTCCTCGATGCGGCCGATCTCATCACGGCCGATCAGCGACTGGGTCAGGCCCAGGGTGCTGAACACGGCCGGGGTGCCGCCCACGCGCTGCACCTTGGTGTCGTTGTAGCTGTATGCCGCGGTCAGTTCCAGGCTGCTGGCCGCGAACGGCACGGTGTAGCTGGAGACGAAATCAACACCGCGGGTGCGGGTGTCCAGGCCATTGGTGAAGTACGAGAACGCGGTCACCTGCGGCAGCCCCAGGCTGGTCAGCAGCGCGCTGCTGGCGGCGTTGGTGGTGATGCTGGACGACAGCGCGATGCGGTCATCGATGTCGATCTGGTAGGCATCGACCGTGATGTACAGGCGGTCCACCGGCTGCAGCACCAGGCCCAGGCTGTAGGAGGTGGAGGTTTCAGCCTTCAGCGGCGAAGCCCCCAGCGCCTGTGCGGCCGCGCTGGTGGTGGGGAAGGTGCCGCGTTCGACGAACACGCCGTTGGTGAACTGGCTGGTCACCGCCTGGTAGCCCTGCTGGGCCAGCGACGGGGCGCGGAAACCGCTGGAGGCGGTGGCACGCAGCGCGACCTTGTCGGTGAATGCATAGCGCGCCGACAGCTTGCCGGAGAAGCGGTCACCGAAGTCCGAGTAATCCTCGTAGCGGCCGGTGATGCCGGCGGAGAACTTCTCGGTCAGGTCGGCTTCCAGGCCGGCATAGACCGCGTAGTTGTGGCGGTCGGCATGCACTTCATTGGTGGGGGTGAAGCCGGCGAAGCCCTGCGCACCGGTGCCGGTGTAGGAATTCAGTTCGCCCGGGTTCTGGTCCCACTTTTCCTTGCGGTATTCACCACCGAAGGACAGGGTGACCGGGTAGGCCAGGCCCCAGTCCAGCGACTTGGTCACGTCGGCGTTGAAGATGTCCTGCTGGTACTTCAGCGTGCCGTCGTAGAACGAGCGCGGGCTGGTGGCGCCCAGGCTGTAATTGATGCTGTTGCGGGTGTTGAAGTCCAGGGTGTTCTCGCCGTGGTTCAGGCTGAGGTCCCAGGTCCAGCCGCTCTCGGTGTTGCCCTTGACGCCGGCCACCAGCGAGCGGTCCTTGGAATACTGGTTGATCTCCGGCACGTAGCCGTCCGGGTAGATCTGCGACAGCAGCGCGGTCTGGCTGCTGTGGTTGGGCGAGCGGTAGAACGCGAACGAGGTGATGTCGCGGTTGCTGAGCAGCGCGCTGGCGTAGCCGGTCACGTGGTCGCTGAAGTCGAAGCTGCCGTTGAGCGAGGCCGCGGTGGCATCCACGCGCGGGTCGCCGACGATGAAGGTGGTTTCACCGATGGCCGGGAAATTGCCGGTGTTCGGCGTGGTGCCACGGTACGGGCCGGCGCGGTTGCTTTCATCCTGCTGGCTGATCTGCCCGGCCACGTGCACGCGGCCACGGCCGTTGGCGAACTCCACGCCGGTGTCGCCGGAGAGCTGGTACTTGTTGCCGTCGCCAGCCGAATACTGGCCATAGTCCACGGCCAGGCTGCCGCCGCTGCCGCTGCCCTTGAGCACGATGTTGATGACGCCGGCGATGGCGTCCGAGCCGTACTGCGCCGAGGCGCCGTCGCGCAGCACTTCCACGCGTTCGATGGCGGCGATCGGGATCGCGTTGATGTCCACCGCCGAGGCGCCGCGGCCGATGCTGCCGTTGACGTTGATCATCGCCGAGGTGTGCTGGCGCTTGCCGTTCACCAGCACCAGCACCTGGTCCGGCGACAGGCCGCGCAGCTGCGCGGGGCGCACGCCGCTGGTGCCGTCGGTCAGGGCCGGGCGCGGGAAGTTCAGCGAGGGCAGGGCGCGCGACAGCGCGGTGGCCAGTTCGCCGGTACCGGTGGACTGCAGGATTTCCGGGGTGATGATGTCGATCGGCGACTGCGACTCGGCGACCGTACGGTCGGCCACGCGGGTACCGGTGACGATCACCGTATCGAGGGTGTTGGCGGCGCTGCCGGCCTGCTGGGCAGCAGCGGCGAACGAAGAGCCACCGAGTGCGACAGCGACGGCGGCGGCGATCAGGCTGGTCTTGCGGGTCATCGGGGTGGGGCTCCGGTTGGCGGGAACTGGCACCGGAATCGACATCACGGGGGTGAGGCGGACGACGGTTGTTGCGGTGCGCAATACAGCAATTAACGGGAATTTAAACAGCTGTCAAATGCGCGTCATGTGAAAAAACGTTGCAAAAGCAAGCATTTAGCGCTGGCGGGCATTGGCGGGGCAGGGGCCCGGGAGGCGCGCGGACTCGACGAGGGAGAGAAGTGGAGCGACCGCGTCGCTTCCCGGGGCGCGTCAAGTATTCGTTAACGCTAGAATTGCGTCGCAGGAACAGTGCTTACCAGCACATTCCATTCGGTTATATGGACGCCTTCCCCCATGATTTCGCTTCGTAATTTCGCCTTGCGCCGCGGCGAGCGGCTGCTGTTGTCCAATGTCGACCTGACCCTGCATGCCGGTTACCGGGTGGGTGTGGTCGGCCGCAATGGTGCTGGCAAGTCCAGCCTGTTCGCGGCGGTGAAGGGCGAGCTGGAGGCGGACAAGGGCGACGTCGACCTGCCCGGCAAGGTGCGCATCGCCAGCGTCGCCCAGGAAACCCCGTCGCTGCCCGACCCCGCGCTGAGCTTCGTGCTGGGCGGCGATATCGAAGTGGCCGCGGTGCTGGCCGCTGAAGCCGACGCCACCGCCCGCGAGGACTGGGAAGCCGTGGCCGAGGCGCATACGCGCATGGCCGAGCTGAACGCCTATGACGCCGAAGCGCGCGCCGGCAAGCTGCTGCATGGCCTGGGTTTCCCGGCCGAGACCCACCACCGCGCGGTGTCCTCGTTCTCCGGCGGCTGGCGCGTGCGCCTGAACCTGGCCCGCGCGCTGATGATGCCCAGCGACCTGCTGCTGCTGGACGAACCGACCAACCACCTCGACCTGGATGCGGTGTACTGGCTGGAACAGTGGCTGCTGAAGTACCCGGGCACCCTGCTGCTGATCTCGCATGACCGCGAGTTCCTCGACAACGTGGCCACCCACACCCTGCACCTGCACGGTGGCGGCGCCAAGCTCTACCCGGGTGGTTACACCGATTTCGAGCGCCAGCGCGCCGAACAGCTGCGCCAGCAGCAGATCGCGCACGAGAAGGAACAGGCCGAGCGCGCCCACCTGCAGAGCTTCATCGACCGCTTCAAGGCGCAGGCCAGCAAGGCCGCGCAGGCGCAGAGCCGCATGAAGCGCCTGGCCAAGCTGGCCGGTACCGAAGCGGTGCGTGCCGAGCGCGAATTCCGCATCGAATTCGCACCGCCGGCCAAGCTGCCGTTCTCGCTGATCCGCCTGAACCATGTCGAGGCGGGGTACGGCAAGGACGCGGTGATCCTGCACAACGTCGGCTTCGGCCTGGAAGCGGGCCAGCGCATCGGCCTGCTCGGCCCCAACGGCGCCGGCAAGACCACCCTGGTGAAGACCCTGGTGGGCGAGCTGATGCCGATCGACGGCGAGCGCTCGGCGCACCCGGACCTGAAGATCGGCTACTTCGCCCAGCACACGGTGGAATCGCTGCACGAAGGGCAGTCGCCGATGGAGCATTTCCGCGAGATCGCCCCGGATGCGCCGAACCAGTCGTTCCGCGATTTCCTGGGCAAGTGGAATTTCCCCGGTGACCGCGCGTTCGAACCGGTCGATGGCTTCTCCGGTGGCGAGCGCGCCCGCCTGGCGCTGGCGCTGATTGCCTGGCAGCAGCCGAACGTGCTGCTGCTCGACGAACCGACCAACCACCTTGACCTGGAAATGCGCGAAGCGCTGGCCGAAGCGCTGGCCGATTTCGATGGCGCGATCGTGATGGTCTCGCATGACCGCCACCTCATCGGCCTGGTCTGCGACACCTTCTGGCGCGTGGCCGATGGCGTGGTCGAGCCGTTCGACGGCGACCTCGACGCCTACGCCGCCTGGCTGCGTACCCGCCCGCAGGCGCAGGGCACCAAGGCCCGCATGGAGCAGGTGGAGGAGCCGGTGGTGGTCAAGACCGCCCCGGTGGCGCAGGTGGTGCAGAAGAAGCCGGCCAACCCGCACAAGCTGGCCTCGGCCGAAGCCAAGGTGTCCGAGCTGGAAAACAGCCTGGCCGAGCTGGACCGCCAGCTGGCCGACCCGGCCAACTACGCCGATGCCACCCGCATGGCCGTGCTTGGCCGCGACCGCGAAACCACCGCTGCCCAGCTGGAAAAGGCCGAAGCCGCGTGGATGGAGCTGCTGGAAGGGTAATGGGTAGTGCCGGCCGCTGGCCGGCATTCCGATGCGCCCGGAAGATCAACGGGTTGCCGGCCAGCGGCCGGCACTACCCGGTAGCGCCGGGCCATGCCCGGCGGAGCTACCCGCCCTGCGCCTGCAGCCATTCGCGGAAGCGCCGGGCCGGCTCGCGCTCGGCACGCGAGCGCAGCCGCGTCAGCCAGTAGCGGCCCAGTTCCAGCGTGGTCGCAAACGGCTGCAGCAGGCGGCCTTCGGCCAGCTCCTGCTCGAACATGCGCAGCGGCAGCAGGGCCACGCCGGCGCCACCGGCCGCGGCCATCGCCACGGTCAACGACGAATCAAACACCGGCCCGCGCGCTTCCACGCCACTCACCCCGGCCGTCTGCAGCCAGCGCGGCCATTCATCGCTGCGGTAGGACCGCAGCAGCGGCACTGTGCCCAGGTCGCGCGGCTGCTTCAGGCGCCGCGCCAGCGCCGGCGCGCACAGTGGCGCGAACGGCGCCTCCAGGATCGCCGTGCAGGCCTGGCCCTGCCAGTCGCCATCGCCGAAGCGGATCGCCAGGTCGAGGCCTTCGCCGGCCAGGTCGATGCGGTTGTTGTGGGTCTGCAGGCGCAGCTCGATATCCGGGTGCGCGGCTTCGAACGCGGCCAACCGCGGCAGCAGCCAGCCGGTGGCAAAGGTGCCCACCACGCCCAGCGTCAGTACTTCCCGCGCCGGGCCGCCGGTGTAACGGGCGATGCTGGCCGAGATGCGCTCGAAGGATTCATTGAGCACCGGGAACAGCGCGGCGCCCTCGTCGGTCAGTGCCACCCCACGCGGCAGGCGGTGGAACAGGCGGATGCCCAGCCGGTCCTCCAGGCCACGGATCTGGTGGCTGAGCGCGGCCTGGCTGACGCACAGCTCCAGCGCCGCACGGGTGAAGTTCTGGTGCCGGGCGGCGGCCTCGAAGGCGCGCAGGGCATTCAGCGGCAGGGTCGGGTGCAGCATGGCCAGGTGTGAGGTGGGGTGATGGCTGATCCTAGCGCGACAGGTCGCACCCTCGCCATGGCATGGGTTCATTTGCGACAGGCATGAATTCAGCTCATGCCTGCCCCTGAAAATTCCCGCTGGTGGCATCGCGTCGCAGCTCCCGATAATCGGTGCTCGTCCACCGGAGCCCGCCCATGCACGCCCGCCGCCGATTCCTGCAGTTCAGTGGTGCCGCCCTCGCATCCTCCCTGCTTGCGCCCGCACTGGCGCGCGCTGCCGCCGCCGTGCCGGCCGCCATTGCCAATGCCGCCGATTTCGCCGCGCTGGAGAAGGCCAGCGGCGGCCGCCTGGGCGTAACCGTGCTGGACACCGGCAGCGATCGTCGCATCGCCGGGCATCGCCAGGACGAGCGCTTCCCGATGTGCAGCACGTTCAAGTCGATGCTGGTGGCCCACGTGCTGAGCCTGGCCGATGCGGGTCGCATCTCGCTGGACACCCGCGTGCCGATCGCCGAAAAGGACCTGCTGTCCTACGCCCCGGTGGCCCGCCGCCACGTCGGCAAGGACCTGAGCGTGCGCGACCTGTGCCGGGGCACGCTGACCACCAGTGACAACACCGCCGCCAACCTGCTGCTGGGCGTCAACGGTGGCCCGCCCGCGCTGACGGCGTTCCTGCGCGCGCAGGGCGACGCGGTCACCCGCAACGACCGCTACGAGCCGGAGATGAACCGGTTCGAGAAGGGTGACCCGCGCGACACCACCAGCCCGGCGGCGATGGCCGCCAGCCTGGCCCGTTTCGCGGTGGGCAATGGCCTGTCGGCGGCCTCCCGGCTGCAGTTCGCCGATTGGCTGATCGACAACCAGACCGGCGATGCCTGCCTGCGCGCCGGGCTCGGCAAGCGCTGGCGGGTGGGCGACAAGACCGGCAGCAATGGCGAGGACACCCGCAACGACATCGCCGTGCTGTGGCCGCGTGCCGGTGGCGCGCCGTGGGTGGTGACCGCCTACCTGCAGGGCGCATCGGTGGATGATGACCAGCGTGCGGCCGTGCTGGCGCGGGTCGGTGCGCTGGCCGATGCAATGATCCCCTGAGCCGTGCGGGGCAGGGCGCTGCGGTTTGCGCCTGCCCGGCATGGCCGTTAGGGTTGGGGCATGAATGTACGTGCCCCCCTGCTTTCCGTCGCCGCGCTGTGCAGCCTGGCTGCCTGTTCGCAGCAGACGCCAGCGATCAACCACGATCTGTCCACGGCCCCGGCCGATGCGTTCATGGCGGCCATCGCCGCCCACTGCGGCCAGGCCTTTGCGGGCAGGGTTGTCGAGGACACCCCGGCCCCGACCGGCGAGGATCCCTTCGCCGGCCAGCGCTTGGTGATGCACGTGCGCGGCTGCGCCGACCCGGGGCATGAGCTGCGCATCCCGTTCCATGTCGGCGATGACCATTCGCGGACCTGGATCATCACCCGTACCGAAAACGGCCTGAAGCTCAAGCACGACCACCGCCATGCCGATGGCAGCCCGGATGCGATCACCCTGTATGGCGGCGACAGCAAGCCGCCGGGCACCGCCGAGCGCCAGCAGTTTCCGGCCGATGGCGATTCGGTGGCGATGTTCCGCCGTGCCGGCATGCTGGCCTCGACCCACAACACCTGGGCGATGGAGGTCGAGCCGGACCAGCGGTTCGTCTATGAGCTGACCCGGCCGGAAGGACGCCGCTTCCGCGTCGAATTCGATCTCAGCAAGCCGGTGGCGCTGCCGCCGGCGCCGTGGGGCGACGAGGCCCCGCCGGCACCCTGACCCTTCCCTCAGCCACCCGGGCAGCGCCGGGCCATGCCCGGCGGCTTACCTGTGGTTGACCGCGCCGCTGCGCTCGCCGGGCATGGCCCGGCGCTACCCCTCACCGCGTGCCGAAGCGCGCCCGGCAGCCGTTGCTCACCCACACCTGCCCGCGCGAATAGCCCCAGCTGCGTCCTTCCTGGCAGGCACTGCCCGACAACTGCTGCTGCAGCACCGGGCGGCCCTGGCGTTCATCCCAGTCGCAGTTCTGGGTGCGATTGTTGTTGCTGCTGCAGGTGACGGAATAGTTGCTGTTGCCGCCGCCCCAGCCACCGCCGTGGCCGCCGCCCCAGCCGCCACGCGACTCGGCGAATTCGCCGCGGCAGCCGCGGTTGACCCAGATCGAGCCGTTGCGCATGCCCCAGGTCTGGCCTTCCACGCAGGACGAGCCGGAAATCTGCCGGACCAGCGACGCGCCGCGCCAGTTGGTCGGGCAGGTGCGCTCGCGGTTGTCCTGGCTTTCGCAGCGGATGGTGCCGCCGCTGCCACCGCCCCAGTTGCCGCCATTGCCGCCGCCCCAGCCACCGCGGCCCTCCACGAACTCGGCGCGGCAGCCATTGGTGACCCAGATGCTGCCGTTGCGGCTGCCCCAAGTACGGCCCTCCACGCAGGACGAACCGGACAGCTGGCGCACCATCTGCGCATTGCGCCAGCCGGTGTTGCAGACCCGCTCGCGGTTGTTCTGGCTTTCGCAGCGGACGACGCCGTTCTGCGCAGCGGCGGGGGCGACGGGCAGGGCGAGGCCGGCAAGGCCGCCCACAGACAAGGTCAGGGCCAGGCTGGCCAGGGACAGCGGTTTCATGGGCAATCCCCATACGGTGTGTGGTGCGCGACTATAAGGACGGGCCGGATAAAGCCCGTGTGACTGTCCGCATTTGCCCCGGCCGGGGCCTCGGCCGCAGAATACGGGGCTTTCCGGCCCCCGTCGGGTGCCGGCGTTCTCCAGCGGAGCTTTCCCCCATGCGTACCCACTTCTGCGGCCTGGTCGATGAGACCCTGATTGGCCAGACTGTCACCCTCGCCGGCTGGACCGACGTGGCCCGTAACCAGGGCGGCGTCTGCTTCATCGATCTCCGCGATCATGAAGGCATCGTGCAGGTGACCGTCGAGGTCGACAACGCCGAAGTGTTCGCCGTGGCCGCTTCGCTGGGCTATGAGGACGTGCTGCAGGTCGAAGGCGTGGTGCGCGCCCGCCACGCGGTGAACGACAAGATGGCCACCGGCAAGGTGGAAGTGATCGCCACGGCCATCACCGTGCTGAACAAGGCCGCCCCGCTGCCGTTCCACGCGCATGAGAACCCGGGCGAAGACACCCGCCTGAAGTACCGTTACCTGGACCTGCGCCGCCCGGAAATGCAGCGCATGCAGCGCACCCGCATCAAGCTGGTGCAGGCCCTGCGCCGTCACCTGGACGAGCGCGGTTTCCAGGACATCGAAACCCCGATCCTGACCAAGGCCACCCCGGAAGGCGCCCGCGACTTCCTGGTGCCGGCGCGCATGCACCCGGGCGAGTTCTACGCCCTGCCGCAGAGCCCGCAGCTGTTCAAGCAGATCCTGATGGTGGCCGGCTTCGACCGCTACTACCAGATCGCGCGCTGCTTCCGCGACGAGGCCCTGCGTGCCGACCGCCAGCTGGAATTCACCCAGCTGGACATGGAATTCGCCTTCGTCCGCGAGCAGGACGTGCAGGACTTCGTCGAGTCGATGATCCGCGCCATCTTCAAGGAAGTGGTCGACGTCGAGCTGGCCGCCACCTTCCCGCGCATGACCTGGGCCGAGGCGATGCGTCGCTACGGTTCGGACAAGCCGGACCTGCGCATCGCGCTGGAACTGGTGGACGTGGCCGAGCTGGTCAAGGACAGCGAATTTGCCGTGTTCACCGGCCCGGCCAATGACGCCGAAGGCCGCGTGGCCGCGCTGCGCATCCCGGGCGGTGCCACCCTGTCGCGCAAGCAGATCGACGAATACGCCGCGCATGCCGCCAAGTACGGCGCCAAGGGCCTGGCCTACATCAAGATCGCCGAGAACGGCGAAGTCAGCTCGCCGATCCAGAAGTTCTTCAGCGAGGCATCCTTCGCCGCCCTGGTCGCCCACGTCGGCGCCGGCAACGGCGACATCGTGTTCTTCGGTGCCGGTGGCTACAACAAGGTGTCCGACTTCATGGGCGCCCTGCGCCTGAAGGCCGGCAAGGACTTCGGCCTGGTTGCCGACGGCTGGGCCCCGCTGTGGGTCACCGACTTCCCGATGTTCGAATGGGACGAGGAAGACCAGCGCTACGTCGCCCTGCATCACCCCTTCACCGCGCCGGCCGTGGATGACATCGCCGACCTGCGCGCCAACGCCCGTACCGCCGTTTCGCGCGGCTACGACATGGTGCTCAACGGCAATGAAATCGGCGGCGGCTCGATCCGTATCCACCGCCCGGACATGCAGAGCGCGGTGTTCGAGCTGCTGGGCATCGGTGCCGAAGAGGCCCTTGCCAAGTTCGGCTTCCTGCTCGACGCGCTGAACTACGGCGCACCGCCGCACGGCGGCATCGCCTTCGGCATCGACCGCATCGCCGCCCTGATGGCCGGCACCGAGTCGATCCGCGACGTCATCCCGTTCCCGAAGACCACCGGTGCGCAGGATCTGATGACCGATGCGCCGTCGCCGATCGTCGACACGCAGCTGGCCGAAGTGCACATCCAGGTTCGCCCCAAGACCAACTGATCAGGAGATCCAGGCAATGACCGAGTTTGCGTTTTCGCTGGAGTGGGAAAAGCTGGGCAATGAAGGCTCCGAGGCCAACCTGGTCACCGAGCGTGCACGTGTCTTCGGTGGTTGGCTGGTCCGCGTCGGTACCAACCCGGCGGCGATGGCCCTGACCTTCGTCGCTGACGGCGAAGGCCGTTGGGACGGTGAAGACTTCGGCGTCGAGGATTACGAGGACGACGAAGAGGAAGAGGAAGAGTTCGACGAGGACGAGGAAGAAGGCGAGGACGAGGACGAAGAGGAATACGAGGAAGAGGACGAGGAAGAAGAAGACGAAACCGAGTCGCCGGAACGGGCTTGACCCCGACCGTCGCCCTGGCGTCAACTCGACCCATGTATTCCATCCGCCGCGCCACCGTGGACGATGCGCCGACCCTGTCGGCGCTGGCTGCCCGCACGTTCACCGAGACCTTCGGCCATCTGTACCCGCCGCAGCACCTGCAGGATTTCCTCGAGGAGTCCTACACGGTGGAGCGGCAGCGCACCATCCTGGCCCACCCCGATTACGCGGTGTGGCTGCTGGAGCTGGACGGGGAGGCGGTCGGCCATGCCGCCGCCGGCCCCTGCGGGCTGCCGCACCCGGACGTGAAGCCGGGTGATGGCGAGCTCAAGCGCCTGTACCTCATCAAGACCCAGCAGAGCTGTGGCTGGGGCAGCCGCCTGCTGGAAACCGCACTGGCCTGGCTGGAACAGGACGGCCCGCGCACCCTGTGGCTGGGGGTGTGGTCGGAAAACTTCGGTGCCCAGCGTTTCTATGCCCGTTACGGCTTCGAGAAGGCCGGCGAGTACCTGTTCCCGGTTGGCGAAACCAACGACCTGGAATTCATCCTGCGCCGGGTGCCGCGTCCGGCATGAGGCCGTTCACCGGCGCTTGCCGGTCGATTCTGTTCAATCACCGTACGTCCCGCCCCGCCGAACGCCAGGCTGCAACGCATGACTCCCCCCGTACTGCTTCTGCATGGCATCTGGAATGCCCGCGCCTGGGTCGGGCCATTGGCCTGGCGCCTGCGCGCGCGTGGTTTCCAGGTGCATGCCTTCGGTTACTCCTCGGTATTCGGTGGCCCCGATGTCGCCGTGCCGCAGCTTCTTGAGCGCCTGGCCGATGCCGGGCCGCTGTCGCTGGTCGGCCACAGCCTGGGCGGCCTGCTGGCGCTGGAGGCCCTGCGCCGCCAGCCGCAGCTGGATGTGCAGCGCGTGGTCTGCCTGGGGTCGCCGCTGCGTGGCAGTGGCACGGCGCGGTCGCTGTCCGAGCACGGCTGGGGCCTGGCCCTGGGCCGCAGCAGCGAACTGCTGCTCGATGGCCTGCCGGACTGGCAGGGCAGGGCGAAGGTCGGGCTGATTGCCGGATCGGTGCCGCATGGCCTGGGCAGCCTGCTGGGCGCGCTGGATGACGTATCCGACGGCACCGTGGCCCTGGCCGAGACCCGCCTGCCGGGCCTGGCCGACCACTGCGTGGTGCGCACCAGCCACAGCGGCCTGGTGGTATCGCCTGATGCCGCACGGCAGACCGCGCACTTCCTGCGCCACGGCCAGTTCGACCACAGCCGCGACGCCGCCGCCGCGTAGGTTGGTAGGTGCGACCGGCCGGCATTGGTGGGCGCGACCGACCTGCACTGGTGGGTGCGACCGGCCGGCATTGGTGGGTGCGAACCGTTGGTTCGCACGCTCTTCGCCGGGCCATGCCCGGCGGCATCTACCGCCCTAGACACGGTTGCGGCCGCCGATCAGGTAGAATCCGCGCCTTGATCCTGAAGCAGCCAGACGGTAACACCCATGGGAAGAGGTCCCTCGATCGAAAACCGCAAAAACGCGTCTGACGCGAAGCGCGGCAAGATTTTCACCAAGATCATCCGCGAGATCGGCGTTGCCGCGCGCGGCGGTGGAGGCGACCCCAACAACAACCCGCGCCTGCGTGTTGCCATGGACAAGGGCCTGAGCGTGAACATGTCCAAGGACGTGATCGAACGCGCCATCAAGAAGGCCACCGGTGAACTGGAAGGCGTCGATTACGAGGAAATCCGCTACGAGGGCTACGCCCCCGGTGGCGTGGCCGTCATCGTCGACTGCCTGACCGACAACCGCGTCCGCACCGTGGCCGATGTCCGCCACGCGTTCAGCAAGTGCGGCGGCAACATGGGCACCGAAGGCTCGGTCGCCTTCATGTTCAAGCGCCTGGGCGTGCTGCACTTCGCCGCCGGTGCCGATGAAGAAGCAATCACCGAAGCGGCCATCGAAGCCGGCGCCGACGACATCGTGGTCTACCCGGAAGACGGCGCGATCGACGTGGTCACCAGCCCGGACGCGTTCAACGCGGTCAAGGATGCAATGGCTGCGGCCGGCCATGTCGCCGACCACGCCGAGATCACCTTCCGCGCCGACAACGACATCAAGGTCGAGGGCGATGTCGCCCTGCAGGTCAAGAAGCTGCTGGACATGCTGGAAGACCTGGACGACGTGCAGGACGTGTATTCCAACGCCGATCTCGGCGCCGACGCCTACGCCTGAGCCGTCTTCGACGGCCTGGGCGCGGGCCGTTGAACGGTCACCGCGGACAGTCATGAGCCCATTGCCCTGCCAGCGTTTCCCGTTCCACCCGGCCAGGAGTGCCACATGACCCGCATCCTCGGCATCGACCCCGGTTCCCAGCGGACCGGGGTCGGCATCATTGATGTCGACGCCGCCGGCAAGGTCAGCCACGTGCACCACCAGCCGCTGGTGCTGCTGGGCGCCGACGATTTCCCCCAGCGCATGAAGCTGCTGGTGCTGGGCCTGGCCGACCTGTGCCGGGAATACCAGCCGGACGAAGTGGCCATCGAAAAGGTCTTCATGGCCCGCAACCCCGATTCGGCGCTGAAGCTGGGCCAGGCCCGTGGCGCGGCGATCTCGGCGGTGGTGCTGCGCGATCTGCCGGTGCACGAATACGCCGCCAGCGAGATCAAGCTGGCCGTGGTCGGGCGCGGTGGCGCCGAAAAGCAACAGGTTCAACACATGGTCGGGCTCATGCTCAACCTGAAAACCAAGCTGCAGGCCGACGCGGCCGACGCGTTGGCCGTGGCGATCACCCATGCCCACGTAAGGGCGACGGCCAACCGCCTGGGGCTCAGTGCCCGCCAGGCCTGGGGCCGCAAATGAGGAGCTGCACGCAATGATCGGTCGACTGCGCGGCATCGTCGCCTACAAGGCACCGCCGTGGCTGGTGGTGGATGTGAACGGGGTGGGCTACGAACTGGAGGCGCCGATGAGCACCTTCTACGACCTGCCCGAACTCGGCCGCGAGGTCACCCTGTACACCCATTACTCGCAGAAGGAAGACAGCGTCTCGCTGTACGGCTTCCTGCGCGAGGGTGAGCGCCGCCTGTTCCGCGATGTGCAGAAGGTCAGTGGCATCGGCGCGAAGATCGCGCTGGCCGTGCTGTCCGGTGTCACCGTCGAAGAGTTCGCGCGCATGGTGCAGGCCGGCGACATCACCGCGCTGACCCGCATCCCCGGCATCGGCAAGAAGACCGCCGAGCGCATGGTGCTGGAGCTGCGCGACCGCGCCGCCCAGTTCGGTGCAGGCGGCGCATTGCCGACCGGCAGCGGCCCGGCCCCGGCCGATCCGCTGTCCGACGCCACCGTGGCCCTGCAGCAGCTGGGCTACAAGCCGGCCGAAGCGGCGCGCATGGCCCGCGAAGCCTTCAATGAAGGCGACGAAGTGGCCACCGTCATCCGCAAGGCCCTGCAGTCGGCGCTGCGCTGAAGCGCGCCGCCTCCCACCCCACAACCGCCTGAGCTTCGCCAGGAGAGCCATGTCCAGCAGTCAAACCCCGCACGCAGCCGCCCCCGGCGGCCATGGTCACGCCCCCCCGGCCGGGGGAATGGCGCTGATCATCGGTGCGATCGGCGTGGTCTTCGGCGATATCGGCACCAGCCCGCTGTACACCCTGAAGGAGGCGTTCTCGCCGCACTACGGGCTCAACAGCGACCACGACACCGTGCTCGGCGTGCTGTCACTGGCGTTCTGGGCGCTCAACATCGTGGTCACGCTGAAGTACGTGACCATCATCATGCGCGCCGACAATGACGGCGAGGGCGGCATCATGGCGCTGATGGCGCTGACCCAGCGCACGCTGCGCAACGGGTCACGCTCGGCGTACGTGGTCGGCATCCTCGGCATCTTCGGTGCGTCGCTGTTCTTCGGCGACGGCGTGATCACCCCGGCCATTTCCGTGCTGGGCGCGGTGGAAGGCCTGGAGGTGGCCGCCCCGGGCCTGCATGCCTTCATCGTGCCTATCACGGTGGTCGTGCTGATGGCCGTGTTCGCGGTCCAGCGCTTCGGCACCGAACGGATCGGCAAGCTGTTCGGGCCGATCACCACGATCTGGTTCCTCTCGCTGGCCGCCATCGGCATCTACAACATCGTCGATTCGCCGGAAGTGCTGAAAGCCTTCAACCCGTGGTGGGCCATCCGCTTCTTCATGGAACATGGCTGGCACGGCATCTTCATCCTCGGCGCGGTGGTGCTGGCGGTGACCGGCGGTGAAGCGCTGTACGCCGACATGGGCCACTTCGGTGCCAAGCCGATCCGCCATGCCTGGTACTTCTTCGTGCTGCCGTGCCTGGTGCTGAACTACCTGGGGCAGGGCGCACTGGTGCTCAACCACCCCGAGGCACTGAAGAACCCGTTCTTCGAAGCCGTGCCGGACTGGGCGCTGTACCCGATGATCATCCTGGCCACCATGGCCGCGGTGATCGCCTCGCAGTCGGTCATCACCGGCGCATTCTCGGTGTCCCGCCAGGCCATGCAGCTGGGCTACATCCCGCGCATGCGCATCAAGCACACCTCGCACGACACCATCGGCCAGATCTACATCCCCGGCATCAACTGGGGCATCGCCGTCATGGTCATCGGCCTGGTGCTGGCATTCCGCAGCTCGTCCAACCTGGCCGTGGCCTATGGCATCTCGGTGTCGGCCACCATGCTCATCGACACCCTGCTGCTGGCCCTGGTGGCCCGCTCGCTGTGGCCGAAGGCGCGCAACTGGATCCTGCCGCTGTGCGTGGTGTTCTTCATCATCGACCTGGGCTTCGTCATCGCCAACGGCGCCAAGCTGCTGCAGGGCGCGTGGTTCCCGGTGGTGCTGGGCATCTTCCTGTTCACCATGATGCGCACCTGGCGCCGTGGCCGCGAGCTGCTGCGCGATGAGATCCGCAAGGACGGCATCCGCATCGACACCTTCCTGCCGGGCCTGATGCTGGCGCCGCCGGTGCGCGTGCCGGGCACCGCGGTGTTCCTCACCGCCGACCCGACCGTGGCCCCGCATGCGCTGATGCACAACCTCAAGCACAACAAGGTGCTGCACGAGCGCAACGTGTTCCTGCACGTGGAAACCCTGCCCATCCCCTATGCGATGGAAGGGCAACGGTTGAAGATCGAATCGGTGGGCGACGAGTTCTACCGGGTCTATGTGCGCTTCGGCTTCATGGAAACCCCGGACGTGCCGCTGGCGCTGATGCGCTCGTGCGACCACGGCGGCATCTACTTCGACCCGATGGACACCACGTTCTTCGCCAGCCGCGAGACCATCGTCGCCACCGCCAACCGCGGCATGCCGATCTGGCGCGACAAGCTGTTCGCGCTGATGCACAGGAATGCGGCACCGGCCACCGGCTTCTTCCGCATCCCGGGCAACCGCCTCGTCGAACTGGGTGCGCAGGTGGAGATTTAATCTCCACCTGCGCTACGCCCCACGATTTGCTACGCAAACCGCGGGCCCCGCGCGCATTCCACCTTATCCCCCCGCCTGTCGGCGCGCCCCCTTGAACAACAAGGGGGCTCCACTTGCGGAGATGCCGCGCGCCTGAAGCTGAGCCCCTCTGCTCCTTGTTCCATCCACGCGTGGCGTGGATCTACCGGGTAGAGCAAGGTCGACACCTACCAGATCCGACGCCGTGCCGACCAACGGTCGGCACCCACCATCAGCAGCAGGTTCCGGCAGACCGCAGCAAACTGTCGAAGGCGGGGTGGGTCCGGTTGAGGGGGTGTGAGCGGCATGGATGCCGCGACCAAGCCCCCATGGATGGGTTTACGGCGTCCCCCTCAGCCGGACCCACCCCGCCATCCCACGGCATGCCCGCTTCTGCTTCGGCCTTTGACGTTGCTCTGGCCTCTGCGGGTGCCGGGCGCAGCCCGGCCGAAACCCGCACTTTTGCCGCATAATCACGGCATGACCGACGATCGCATCATCGGCGCCGGCGCCACCCGCGAGGATGACGCCGCCGACGCCAGCATCCGACCCAAGCGACTGGCCGATTACCTCGGCCAGGCGCCGGTGCGCGAGCAGATGGAAATCTACATCCAGGCCGCCAAGGCCCGTGGCGACGCGCTCGACCACGTGCTGATCTTCGGCCCGCCCGGCCTGGGCAAGACCACCCTCAGCCATGTCATCGCCAACGAACTGGGCGTGGCGCTGCGGGTGACCTCCGGCCCGGTGATCGAGAAAGCCGGCGACCTCGCCGCGCTGCTGACCAACCTGCAGCCGCACGACGTGCTCTTCATCGACGAAATCCACCGCCTGTCGCCGGTCGTCGAGGAAGTGCTGTACCCGGCGATGGAAGACTTCCAGATCGACATCATGATCGGCGAGGGCCCCGCGGCCCGCTCGATCAAGATCGACCTGCCGCCGTTCACCCTGATCGGCGCCACCACCCGCGCCGGCCTGTTGACCGCGCCGCTGCGCGACCGCTTCGGCATCGTCCAGCGCCTGGAGTTCTACAGCGTCGAAGAACTGACCCGCATCGTGCGCCGTTCGGCGGCCATCCTGGCCATCGACTGCACCGCCGACGGGGCAGGGGAGATCGCCCGCCGCGCGCGCGGTACCCCGCGTATCGCCAACCGCCTGCTGCGCCGCGTGCGCGATTACGCCCAGGTCAAGGCCGGTGGCCATATCGACGAAGCCGTCGCCCAGGCCGCCATGAAGATGCTCAAGGTCGACCCGGAAGGCTTCGACGAGCTTGACCGGCGCCTGCTGAAGACCATGGTCGACTACTTCGACGGTGGCCCGGTGGGCATCGAATCGCTGGCCGCGGCCCTGTCCGAGGAGCGCGGCACGCTGGAAGACGTGGTGGAACCCTACCTGATCCAGCAGGGCTTCCTGGTGCGCACCGCGCGCGGCCGCATGGCCACCCACAAGGCCTACCGGCACATGGGCCTGAAGCCCAAGAACCCGCCGCAGGACCTGTTCGCGGAGGTTCCCGATGTCGGTTGAGCCCCGATTCAGTTGGCCGACACGCATTTACTGGGAAGATACGGACGCTGGCGGGGTGGTCTACCACGCCCGCTACGTGGCCTTCATGGAACGGGCCCGGACCGAATGGATGCGCGCGCTGGGCTACGGCCAGGAGCGCATGCGCAGCGAGCACGGCATGGTGTTCGCGGTGCGTTCGATGCAGATGGACTTCATCAAGCCAGCCCGGCTGGATGACGCCCTGCAGGTGAGCGCCACCCTGGTCCAGCTGAAGAAGGCCAGCATGGTCTTCGACCAGCGGGTTGAGCGCGACGGCGAACTGCTGCTGTCGGCCCAGGTCCGCATCGCCGCACTGGACGCGGCCAGTTTCCGCCCGCGTGGCATGGACGAACCCGTCCTTGCCGCGCTGCAACCCTACCTCCACCCCGAATCCGAACTTTGAGGAACAACGGATGATCGCAACGCTCCTGGCCCTGCAGGCCACGGTCACCGAGGCACTGCCGGCCGATGTCAGCAATGCCGCGACCCAGACCCTTGCCCAGGCCACCACCGGCGGCGGCATCAACTACCTCGAACTGATGGCCAAGGCCAGCCTGCCGGTGAAGATCATCGTGCTGCTGCTGCTGGTCGGCTCGTTCGTCAGCTGGGTGATCATTTTCCGCAAGGCCCGCGTCTTCAAGCAGGCCACCCGCGAAGCCGACGAGTTCGAGAACCGCTTCTGGTCCGGCGCCGACCTGGGCAAGCTGTACAGCTCGGCCACCGACCGCAGCCGCAATGTCGGCGGCCTGGAAGCCATCTTCGAAGCCGGCTTCCGCGAATACAGCCGCCTGCGCGACAAGCGCCGCCTGGATGGCCGTGCGCAGCTGGAAGGTGCCCAGCGCGCCATGCGCACCACCTACACCCGCGAAGTGGACCAGCTCGAGCGCAACCTCGAACTGCTGGCCAACATCGGCTCCACCGCCCCGTACGTGGGCCTGGTCGGCACCGTGTTCGGCATCATGGTCACCATGCACGACATGATCAGCAGCGGCGCCCAGGCCGGTATCGCCGCCGTCGCGCCGGGCATTTCCGAAGCGCTGTTCGCTACCGCCATCGGCCTGTTCGTGGCCATCCCGGCGGTGTGGGCCTACAACCGCTTCACCACCCGCGTGGAGCGCATGTCGGTGCGGTTCGAGACCTTCGCCGAAGAGTTCAGCTCGATCCTGCAGCGCCAGAGCGCTGGCGACGAGTAAGCGACTGACCCGGGAGTCCAAGCCATGTCCGCTGCCATCGGTCGCCGCAAGCGCCGCAAGCTGAAATCGGAAATCAACGTCGTTCCCTACATCGACGTCATGCTGGTGCTGTTGATCATCTTCATGGTCACCGCGCCGCTGCTTACCCTGAGCTTCGATGTCGACCTGCCGCAGTCCAACGCCAAGGCGCTGGAAAGCAAGCAGGACCCGGTGATCGTCTCGGTGCGCGAGGACGGCCAGCTGAGCCTGAAGCTGCCCGACGCCAAGGAGCCGGTCGCGGTCAGCGCCGAGGAACTGGAAGGCCGCCTGGCCGGCATCGCCGCACAGGACAAGGGCGTGCGCGTGATCGTCGCCGCCGACCGTGCCGTGGCCTATGAAAAGGTCATCGCGGCGATGGATGTCATCAAGCGCGCCAAAGTCGACAAGGTAGGCCTGGCCACCGATGCACGCTGACACCCTGCCACCGCCGCACAAGCAGGAACCGGGCTGGGGCCTGCCCCTGGGCCTGGCCGTGCTGGTGCACCTGCTGGTCGCGCTGGTCTTCATCGTGGCCTGGCTGTGGTCGCCGGAACGCAACACCGAAGCCGCCGCCGGCGATCCGTCGGTCGAGGCCAGCCTGGCGCTGTCCTCCGCCGAGGCCGCCGCCGCGCGCCAGGCCCTGCGCCAGTCCGAAAAGCTGGAAGACCTGCCGCAGCCGGTGCCCGAGCCGGTGCCGGTCGCCGTGCCCGAAGACACCATCCCGCCGCCGCAGCCGATCGAGGCGCCGCGCCCGCAGGACGCGCCCACGCCGCAGCAGCAACAGGCGCAGGAGCGCGTGGCCCAGCCGGACACCAAGGACCAGGATGCCGCCAACGCCCTGGCCATCTCGCAGGAGAAGGCCAAGCAGGAGCAGGAGGCCAAGCGCCGCCAGGAACAGATCGACCTGACCGAACGCAAGCGCCAGGAAGAAGCCGAGCAGAAGGCACGCCTGGCCAAGCAGCAGGAAGAAGACGCCAAGAAGAAGATCGCCGACCAGCAGAAGGCGGCGGCCGACAAGGCCGAGGCCGAGCGGCAGAAGAAGATCGCCGACATCCGCGCCAAGCGCGAGCAGGCCGAGAAGGAAGCCAAGCTGGCCGAGCAGAAGCTGCGCCAGGTTGCTGCGGCCCGCAATGCAGCCGGCGCCGCCGCGGCCAGCAACAGCAGCCAGGCCCAGCCGGCGGGCGGCGGGGGCGGCACCAGCGATGATCTTTCGGCCAAGTACGCTGCAGCCCTGGTGAACAAGATCCGTGGTTCGTGGACCCGTCCGGACAGTGTGCCGCTGGGCCAGCGCTGCCAGATCACCATCACCCAGATCCCGGGTGGACAGGTGCTGCAGGCCAAGGTGGGCGCCAACTGTCCCTACGACGAAGCCGGCAAGCGCTCGATCGAGGCGGCCGTGCTCAATGCGCAGCCGCTGCCGTACCGCGGCTTTGAATCGGTGTTCGCGCGCACGCTCAACCTGACGTTCACCCCGCAGGACTGATCGCGGGTCGTCGGACAGCCCCGTCCGCCCAGTGCGGCGGGGCCATGATGTCAACGACGCGTGACCGCGCAGGCTGGCACTGACCCGGAATTCACGTACCCTTGGTTCATGATTGCGAAGCGGTTCACCCGCCGTTTGCTATCCCTCGTACCGGTTTCCCCCTATTGAGCGCTCCATGAAGAAGATGCCTCGCTGGCTTGCCGTGTTTGCGGCCCTGTTGCTGCCCTTCGCTGCCTTCGCGCAGCAGAGGAGCCTTGACCTTGAGATCGTCGGCGGCAATGCCTCCGCGCTGCCGATCACCGTCGTGCCCATGCCCTACCAGGGTTCGGCCGGCGCCCCGCAGACCGATGTGGCCGGCGTCGTCCGCGCCGACCTGGAGCGTTCGGGCCAGTTCCGCACGCTGCCCGAAGCACAGATCGTGGAAAAGCCGAGCCGTGGCGGCGAGATCCAGTTCCCGACCTGGCGCGCGCTGAAGCAGAACTACATCGTGGTCGGCCGTGTCATGGACGCCGGTGCCGGCGCCTACCGCGTCGAGTACGAACTGTTCGACGTGCCCAAGGGCGAGCGCCTGCTCGGCCTGGCCATGACCGCGCGCGGCAATGCCATGCGTGATGTGGCCCACCAGATGGCCGACGCCATCTACGAGAAGATCACCGGCGTGCGCGGTGCCTTCTGGACCCGCATCGCCTACGTCACCGCCAGCGGCAAGGGCGATGCCATGCGCTACGCGCTGATGGTCGCCGATTCGGATGGCTACAACCCGCAGACCATCGTCCGCTCGGCCGAGCCGCTGCTGTCGCCGTCGTGGAGCCCGGATGGCGGCAAGCTGGCCTACGTCAGCTTCGAGCGTGGCAACTCGGCCATCTACATCCAGAACATCTCCACCGGCGCCCGTGAGCTGGTCACCAGCTTCCGCGGCATCAACAGCGCCCCGGCCTTCTCGCCGGACGGCCGCAAGCTGGCCCTGACCCTCTCGCGTTCGGGCAACCCGGAAATCTACGTGATGGACCTGGGCAGCAAGCAGCTGACCCAGCTGACCAACCACTTCGCCATCGATACCGAGCCGACCTGGGCCCCGGACGGCAGCGCGGTGTACTTCACCTCCGACCGCGGCGGCCGTCCGCAGGTCTACAAGGTGGGCGCCGGCGGCGGCAGTGCCGAGCGCGTGACCTTCCAGGGCAACTACAACGCCAAGCCCTCGGTGTCCTACGACGGCAAGAAGATCGCCGTGGCACAGGGCTCGGGCAACAGCTACAAGATCGCGGTGATGGACAGCTCGCTGGGCTCCGCGCGCTGGAACACGCTGTCGGTGGGCTCGCTGGACGAGTCGCCGAGCTTCGCCCCGAACGCGAGCATGGTGCTGTACGCCGCGCGCGAAGGTGGCCGTGGCGTGCTGTATGCCGTCTCGGCGGATGGGCGTGTCCGCCAGCGCCTGGTGCTGGCCGATGGTGACGTGCGCGAACCGGCATGGTCGCCATACCGTACCCAGCGCTAAAAGAGTGTTAATATTTTCGCTGTATTGACCCCTCATCGGCCTAGGAGCCACAAAGGTATTGCCATGAACAAGTCCACCCGCGTTCTGCTTGTTTCCCTGCTGTCTGTGGCCGTCCTGGCCGGTTGCTCGAAGAAGGTGAAGGAAGAGCCGGCAGCCCCGGTTGACACCGGCACCTCGACCACCGCCCCGACCGGTCCGTCCACCTCCGGCCTGTACGGCCCGGGCGACCTGGACACCGACGCCTGCCTGCGTCAGCGCGTTGTCTACTTCGATCTGGACAAGGAAGACGTGAAGCCGGAATTCCAGGCGATCATGGCTTGCCATGCCAAGTACCTGCGTGACCGTCCGTCCTCGCGCATCACCCTGCAGGGCCACACCGACGAGCGCGGTTCGCGCGCGTACAACCAGGCCCTGGGCGAGCGTCGTGGCAACGGCGTCAACTCGGCCCTGCAGGCCAACGGTGGCTCGGCTTCGCAGCTGACCGTCGTGTCCTACGGTGAAGAGCGTCCGGTCTGCACCGAGTCGAACGAGTCCTGCTGGTCGCAGAACCGTCGCGTCGAAATCGTCTACACCGCGCAGTAATCCATGCGCATTGGCATCAAACTGATGCTGGTCGTTGCGGCAGCCCTCGTGGCTGCCGCACCGGCGCACGCACAGCGGCAGAGCCTGGCCGACCGTGTCGGTTCCCTCGAGCAGCAGATGTACAACAACAGTGCCAACCAGGACCTGTTGAACCAGATCAACCAGCTGCGCCAGCAGGTCACCAGCCTGCAGTCGACCCTCGAGCAGATCCAGCACGAAAACGCCCAGCTCAAGCAGTCCTCCCAGGACCAGTACCTGGATCTGGACGGCCGCCTGAACCGGTTGGAAGGGGGCAATGCAGCGCCCGCCCTGCCGCCCGTTCCGGCAACCCCGTCGAAGGCCCCCGCGGCCCCGGCGCAGCCCACTGCAGCGGCCACTTCCGAGCGGCCGCCTTCGGTGCATGGCGACCCGGGCAGCCTGGCGGCCACCGGTGACGAACGCACCTCGTACAACGTCGCCTTCGATGCGCTGAAGGCCGGCAAGTACGATGATTCGGCGCAGCTGTTCCTGAGCTTCCTGGAGCTGTACCCGAACGGCGTCTACACCCCCAACGCGCTGTACTGGCTGGGTGAGAGCTACTACGCCACCCGCAATTTCCCGATGGCCGAGACCCAGTTCCGCGAACTGCTCTCGCGTTATCCCACCCACGACAAGGCCCCCGGCGGCCTGCTCAAGGTTGGCCTCTCGCTGTATGGCGAAGGCAAGGTCGACCAGGCCCAGCAGACCCTGGAAACCGTCGTGGCGCAGTACCCGGGCTCGGACGCCGCGCGCACCGCCCAGGACCGCCTGCAGTCCATCCGCCTGGGTCGGCAGATCCGCTGAGCCGCCTGCCGGGCGTACAATGCGTAACCTGTAGAGCCGAGCCCATGCTCGGCTGCTTTCGTTTCCGGCGCCTGCTGATCCGGCCGCCCGCCCCATGAAGAAGTGCCCGCCATGACCGCCGTTTCCCCGTCCGCCGCCGTCGCTACCCCCAGCGAGATCGTGCAGTCGCCGCTGCCCCGGCTGAAGATCACCGAGATCTTCACCTCGCTGCAGGGCGAGGCCGATACCGCCGGCTGGCCGACCGTGTTCGTGCGCCTGACTGGCTGCCCGCTGCGCTGCAACTACTGCGACACGGCCTACGCCTTCCACGGCGGCACCTGGTGGGATATCGACGACATCGTGGCCGAGGTGCTGGCCCAGGGCGTGCGTCATGTCTGCGTGACCGGCGGCGAGCCGCTGGCGCAGAAGCGTTGCCTGGTGCTGCTGCAGAAGCTGTGCGATGCCGGCATGGACGTCTCGCTGGAAACCTCCGGCGCGCTGGACGTCAGCGCGGTCGACCCGCGCGTGTCCCGCGTGGTCGACATCAAGACCCCGGGGTCGGCCGAAGCCGCGCGCAACCGCCTGGAAAACCTGCCGCTGCTGACCGCCCGCGACCAGATCAAGTTTGTCATCTGCAGCCGCGAGGATTACGACTGGGCCAAGGGCATGCTGGCCGAGCACGACCTGGTGAAGCGCTGCACCGTGTTCTTCTCGCCCAGCAAGGGCGAGATCACCGCGCGCCAGCTGGCCGACTGGATCGTCGAAGACCGGCTGCCGGTGCGCTTCCAGATGCAGCTGCACAAGATTCTGTGGAACGACGAGCCGGGCCGATGAGCCTGGGCGTGGTGCCCTGATGTAGTTCCGGCGCGGGACAGCGTGCTGGCTTTCCCCTCCCAACCGGATGTTTTACCCATGAAGAAGGCAGTCGTGCTTCTCTCCGGCGGCATGGATTCAGCCGCCGTCATCGCCATGGCCCAGGAACAGGGCTTTGCCGTGCATGCCCTGAGCGTGCGCTATGGCCAGCGCCACACCTCCGAGCTGGACGCCGCCGTGCGCGTGGCCAAGGCCCAGGGCGTCATCGCCCACAAGACCGTGGACGTGGACCTGCGCAGCATCGGCGGCTCGGCCCTGACCGATGACATCGACGTGCCCGAAGCGGGCGGCGAGGGCATCCCGGTCACCTACGTGCCGGCGCGCAACACCATCATGCTGTCGCTGGCCCTGGGCTGGGCCGAAGTGCTGGGTGCCAACGACATCTTCTGCGGCGTCAACGCCGTGGACTATTCGGGCTACCCGGATTGCCGCCCCGAGTTCATCGCCGCCTTCCAGGCGCTGGCCAACCTGGCCACCAAGTCGGGCGTGGAAGGGGCGGGCATCACCGTGCACGCACCGCTGCAGTTCCTCAGCAAGGCGCAGATCGTCACTGAAGGCGTGCGCCTGGGCGTGGATTTCGGCCTGACCGTGTCCTGCTACAACGCCGACGCCAATGGCGCCGCCTGCGGCCACTGCGATGCCTGCCGCCTGCGCGCGCAGGGCTTCACGGATGCCGGCGTAGCCGACCCGACGCTGTACGCCTGACGGCCCTTCAGTGGGTGCGAACTGCTCCCCCGGTGGGTGCGAACCGTTGGTTCGCACGCCCTCCGCCGGGCATGGCCCGGCGCTACCGGTGTGCTGTGGTAGGTGTGAACCGTTGGTTCGCACGCTTTTGCCTTCCCACCCAGCCATCAAAGTAGGTTAAAATGCCGACCCCGCCGAAAGGCAGGGCGTGCACGGGCCGTTAGCTCAGTCGGTAGAGCAGAAGACTTTTAATCTTTTGGTCGATGGTTCGAATCCATCACGGCCCACCAATGCATTCAAAGAGAAGACGCCCTTGGGCGTCTTTTTTTTGCTCCGCAATCCGCCTCCCCGGTGCTCGGCTAGCGCTTGATGTCCGCAGCGATGGCCAGGATTTCCCGGTGGCGGATATCCGCGGCATTCCACACGGCGAACTGTTCCTCCTCGTTCGCGCCGGGGCCGGTAGCGATGACGAAGTGGAACGTGCTTGCCGTGCCGGACAGCACGCGGGGGATCCGGGTTTCCAGTGCGCTGGGAAGATACTGCGTGGGGTAGGGGTCTTCCTGGAATCCACACGCAGGAAGACGCCAGCGAAGGACATCGACGTCTTCAGTCCCAATGACAAGCACGCTGTCGCCCAGCGTCCAGCATTGCGCGTCGACCCATTCGCCGCTATCCGCATCGCCCGCAACATCGGGCTCAGTGGCCCACCCACAGGAGAAAACGAGATCCTGGAGGTCGCGCGACGGTGAGATCGAGAGAAGTGCGGCCTTCACCTCGCAGGCTTCGGTTCCGATCGCGCGCGCGTTGCCCTCAACGGGGAGAAGCCGGATCGACACGCCGTCTGTAACAGGCTCGCCCAGGTGATCGGTCACGCGGCAGATGAGCGTGCCGAGCGGGGTTTCAAAGGTCACGGATGCGGATGGCTGCATGGTGGGCCGGCGCCTGGCTTGCCTTACCGATTGCCGTTGTTGCCTGCAGCCGGGTCTGCGCCGGTGGCCTTTCGATCCACCTTCGGCTGCATTGCAGCCTCCGCCGCAGCCGCCGCATCAATGGCCGCCGCCTCCGCTGCCGCCGCCGCACTCCCAGCAGTCTCGGTCTGCGGCTTCCCTTCCGCCGCCTCTGCAATCGCCACCGCCTCGGCAAGCTGTGCCAGTTCGGCGTTGACCGCATCGCGACGCGCCTGCTGCTGTTGGTTGTGATACTGGCGCTCGCTCTCCTGTGAGGCAGCGAAGCTGTCCGGATGTTTGGCGGCACAGGCCTGCTCCACCAGCAGCACGGCACGGTCAGTCATCCCGGAATGGGTGTCAGCCAGCACGCAATCCGCGTACGGCGCGGATGCGGCAGAGCCTGCGGCCAGCGCGGCGATGATGAATGCATTCAACATACGTACCTCCTTGCAGGCAGAGTGCTGACTCTACCTCGATCGCTGGGCCGATCGCCGATCTACTCTGCTTCTGCTGCCTTGGCGCGATCTGCCGCCGCCTGCGCGGCTGCCGCCGCCGCATTGGCAGACCGCGCCGCCGCAGCATGATCCGCATCGAACTGTGCCTGTCGCTGCACACTCTGTCGGCGCTCAAGCTCAATCGCGTCGGCGTAACTGGCGGGGTACTTCGCGGCACAGGCATGCTGTACCAGCAGCACGGCACGGTCACTCAGGCCGGGCTGGATGTTGGCCAGTACGCAATCGGCATACGGCGAGGATGAGGCCGGGCCTGCGGCCAGTGCGGCGATGATCAGTGCATTGAACAATGCGAACCTCCTTGTAATTGACGACTTGACTGTACATCGGTCCGGCCCACGCAGGGGCCGGCGTGCGATGGCGATGCGGCTACTGCGGCCGGATATCCCGGCACACCAGTTCGGCCAGGCCGCGGCAGGCCAGCAACATGCCGTCCACCACGCCCTCATCCAGGTGCCGATCAGGCGTTGCCAGCACGCGGCAGCGTTCGGCGGCGTGCAGCATTTCCGCCACGGTCAGCATGCCGACGGCGGCGCGCTCGACACGCGCGAGGTCCTGCGCGCGGCCGGGCAGCAGCTTGGGTTCCGGCCAGCACAGGCCGTCGGCGGCGTCTCCATCGCGGATGCGTTTGAGGCATCCCAAGAAGGTGCTCAGGTCAGGGGCAGGATTGCCGTCATTGGCGGCCTCGTTGACGACGGTGTGGATGGAGCGGGACGCTTGGGGCGGACGCGGGTTCATCTCGTTTTCCTCGGCACTAGGGCGGAAACGCCACCGCGCGGGTGCGGGTGGCGGACGGTACGTGGCTGCAAGCCCGGAAGACAAATCGCAATTTACCGGCGGGTCCAAAGACCCCCACGCACCGCCCGCCATAAAGGCCGACGGATCACCCGCCGGCACGGTCCGGAGACAGTGCCGACGGGTGAGCGCAAACAACATGCGATTTGTCTCCCCGGGCTTGCAGGCCCGGTGCCACCCGTTGTCGGTGGCACAGCATGTTGGTTACGCCCGCGCCTGGATTTCAATCGGAGTTTTCTGAAACTCCGCCGAGTGCAGGCGCTTACAAGTATTGTCGCAGGCGCGTTTGGCGCAGCAAACGACAGGACGCGACGTATCTGCTGGGACGCGTGGCGGATCGCGCTGAGAAATGGCGTAAATCGCAGTGTGCGGGCCATTCGGTGTGAAGCTGCTCGTGTATGGCTGGCTTCAATATTTCTTTCGAAGGCGGTCGGGCGAGCGCGTCTGGCGGCTGATTTTCAGTGCAGATGCGACAGGGGTGCGGCGATTGTTGCTGCGCCAACGGCAGCCGAGCGTGGGCTCGGCTCTACCGGGGGATGTCGCGTGGTGGGGCATCCACGCATGGCGTGGATCTACTGGCGTCGGTCAAGGCATCCACGCATGGCGTGGATCTACTTGCGTCGGTTGAGGACAATCGCTGCGATCACGCCGGCGATCCCGAGCGGGATCAGGATGACCGCCAGAAGGATGAGCCAATGCCAGATGCTGAATCCACCCATGTTCCAACTCCTTGTAGGAAACAATGCAGGGTAGCATCGCACAGCGCCATCGCCGCCAAGAGCGCGTTATGCTCGGCATCTTTCCCAGGATGGGTTGTTCCATGCGCTTGATCATGCTGTCGCTGCTGTTGTCCGCCGTCGCTGCTACGCCGCTGTGGGCTGCCGAGCCGGCACCGGCTGCACAGGCAGCGCCGGCCACGCCGCTGGTGATTGGTGAAACCTTCACCCTCGAATCGAAGGCGCTGGGCGAAACCCGCCGCATCAACGTGTACCGTCCGCAGCCCTGGGGCCTGGACCCGAAGACACCGCTGCCGGTGCTGTACATGCCCGACGGTGGCATCGGTGAGGATTTCCTGCACGTGGCCGGCCTGGTGCAGGTGCTGAGCGGCAACGACAGCATGCGCCCGTTCCTGCTGGTGGGCATCGAGAACACCGAGCGCCGCCGCGACATGACCGGCCCCAGCAGCGACCCGGAAGACAGGAAGATCGCACCGCGCATTGGCGGCTCGGCGGCCTACCGCACCTTCCTGCGTGACGAACTGATGCCGCAGGTGCGCCAGCGTTACCCGACCACCGACGAGCGCGCCCTGATCGGCGAATCGCTGGCCGGCCTGTTCGTGGTGGAAACGCTGCTGCAGGAGCCGACCCTGTTCAACAGCTATATCGCGCTGGACCCGAGCCTGTGGTGGAACAAGGGCGCGTTGCTGGCCTCGGCACCGAAGCTGCTGCCGGCGGTGGCCAAGGCCACGCCGCGCGTATTCGTTGCAAGCAGTGGCCAGCCGGAGTTGGCGCAGACTGCGCTGCAACTGACGACGCTGTTGCAGGGCGTCTCGCCCTCGCTGCAGGTCGACTATCAGCCGTTCCCGCAGGAAACCCACGGCACGATCTACCACCCGGCGGCGCTGCAGGCGCTGCGCACGCTGTTCCCGGCGCACCCGCCGGCGCAGCCTTGATCGCGCCGATGGCCACAGGAGAAACGCGGATGAAGCACGGACGTGGATGGAGTGCGCTGATGTGCCTGGCACTGGCCGGGTGCGCGATGTCGGTGACACCACCGGCGGCGCAGGACACAGCGAAGCAGGATCCGGCAGCAGCCACCGCTACGCCTGGCGTGGTGCTGCCCGATACCGAAGCGCTGCGCGTGCACGACCCGGTCGGCCGCGACTACCCGATCTGGGTTGCGCTGCCGGCCGACTACGCCGCACACCCTGAAAAGCGCTACCCGGTGCTGTACGTGACCGATGCGCTGTACAGCTTTCCGCTGGTGCGCAGCGTGCGCAACCTGGTGGGGCAGCAGGGCGTGAACATCGAGAACTTCATCCTGGTCGGGCTGCCGCCGCAGGAAGGGCTGACGTCCAAGCAGAGCCGCTCGCGTGATTACACGCCCAGCAATCCGGTGCGGAGGGCTGACGGTTACTACAGTGATGACGTCACCTACGGCGGTGCCGAGCATTACCGCGACTTCCTGGCCGCAGAGGTGCTGCCGATGATCGACGCGCGCTACCGCACCGATCCGGCGCGACGTGCGTTTGCCGGCCATTCCTATGGCGCGTTGTTTGGCGCTTATGTGCTCACCACCCAGCCGGACCTGTTCAGCACCTACATCCTGTCGAGTCCTTCGCTGTGGTTCGACGAACTGCTGCTGCCGCGCATGCAGGACAACGCCGTGGTTCCGGCACAGCCGACCCGCGTGCTGCTGTCGGTGGGCAGCTACGAAACGGTCAAGCCGGGGCCGCGCTATTCCACCGGCAACGACATGCTGCAGCAGGCCGCGGACTTCACTGCCCAGCTGCAGCGTGGTGGCCGCAAGCTGCAGGTGGACAACGTGGTGATCGATGGTGAGGACCACCTGACGGTCTACCCGCGGGTGATCACCCGCGCGCTGCTGGAGGTGATGCCGGGTGAGGGGCCGTACACCGGTGGCTGAGGATCATGGGTGCGAGCCAATGCCGCCCGAACTGGTTGCCAGGGTGGAAGCCCTGCTGGCTGAGCATCCCAGCCTGCGCGGGCAACCGGCAACGGACGCCGAGATCGAAGCGGCCCAGCAGATACTCGGTACCGTGTTTGCGCCGCAGTACGTGGCCTTCATCAAGCACTTCGGCGGTTCGTTCGGCGGCGTGGATATTCATGCGTTCGCGAACGGTTCGTTGATCGGGCGTGAGACCGTGACCGAGCTGACCCTGGGGTTCCGTGAGCGTTACGGCGACGACGTGTCGGATCACCTGCGCACTGCGCTGGCTGTTTCCGATGATGGTGCCGGTAATCCTGTTCTGATATCTGCCCGAGGTGAAATCATGCTTTACCTGCACGATGAGGGGGGGGTGGAAATGCTCTTCCCCTCGCTGTACGACATGATGGACGCGTGGCTGCCATGAGCCTGCACCTGACGGCCGACATGGAACTGCTGAAAGAGCGCTTCATCCGCCGCGTGCGCGAGCATGGCGAGGTGTGGGGCCTGCGCAGCGAGGCGCGCGGCTGGGCGTACTGCCCCTCCAATGACGGTGACGAGGACGTGCTGGTGTTCTGGTCCGACCGTGCATATGCCGCACGGCATGCGGTGGACGAGTGGGCGGATTACGTGCCCACCGTCATTGCGCTGGAGGCCTTCATGCAGCGCTGGCTGCCGGGCATGCAGCGCGACGGTGCCCTGGCCGGTGTCAATTTCAATGCTGATCTGGCGGGCCTGGAACTCCGCCCCGAGGTCCTGCTGGAAGCGCTGCGGTAGATCCACGCCACGCGTGGATCAATGGGCCTTACGCCGCCTGCGCGTCCGGCCCGGTCAACACGCCGGCATCGGCGTGGCGGAAGCACAGCCGGATGGCATCCAGCAGCTCGCTCATGTTGTACGGCTTGGGTAGGAAATGGATGCCATCGCGCAGCTGCGGCAGCACGGCGTGCTGGTCCATGCCCGAGGTGACCAGGATCGGCAGCTGCGGGTACAGCCCACGCACGTGATTGGCGGCCTCGATGCCGCTCACCAGGCCAAGGTTGACGTCGGTGAACAGCAAGTCGAAGCGCTCGCCGGCGGCCAGCAGGCCCAGCGCCGCTTCGGCCGAGCTCACGCCCACCACGTGGCACGCCTGGCTCTCCAGCGCCATGCGGCTCAGCTCGCGGGTTTCCTCGGCGTCCTCGATCAGCAGGACGCGGGGCTCTACGTGGCGCTTGGACAGCAACATGACGCGACAACTCCGGACAGCGTTTGGTGAAAAGGCGCGCAAGTATGCTCGACCGTGGGGTGATCCCGGCGTGCAGGGTTGGCTAAGGCGGCGTTACAGCACGCTTTCGACGTACATGCTGGCCTAATACGACAACGGCGAGCACGGCCGTGCCGATGCGCAGGCTGGTGGCCTGCCAGCCCAGGGCGACTGCATCGTCGAGGCTGAACACGTTCCAGGCCAGGTTCATCGACACGTGCAGGGCCAGGCCGCACCACAGAGTGTCGCCGTCCAGATGGTCGAGCCAGGCGAAGATGAATCCGCCCAGGGCGATGACCGCGCCGACGAACAGGGCCACGCCGCCGCCCTCGAAGCCGCCGAAGCCCAGCCAGTGCACCATGCCGAACAGCAGCGCCTGCGGCAGTGCCAGCAGGGGCCACGGGCCGCGCACGATCTTCACCAGCAGCACGAAGCCGAGGCCACGGAACAGGACTTCCTCGGCCAACGGGAACAGGACGGCCAGCATGCTGGCGTCCAGCGTGGTCAGTGCAGTGTTGGGCGACCCCAGCATGGCCAGGCCCAGCCAGCACGGCAGGCTGGCCAGCAGCACCCAGACCGGTCCGCTGGCGCCGTTCCAGCGCAGGCCGAGGCTTGCCGCCAGACCCACGCCACGGGGGCGCAGCAGGGCGGCAAGCAGCACTGCCAGCAGTACGGCCAAGGCGTTATCGAGCAGGCTGCCGCCATAGGGCATGGGCAACGCCGGGATGGGCAGGCCCACGGCGGCAGTGAGGTCACGCAGGTTCAGGCCGAGGCCGACGCAGAGAAGCACCAGCAGCACGCGAGCGGCGGTAGGCAGGCGGGAGGACGAGGACATGGACACATTCCTTGCGGGATGAAGCCGCAGTGTGTGCGGCCGGCCGTGCGCGGGCACGCGCCGTTAGTCCCTGTGCCATCGGTCATGTTGCCGGACAGTCATCGACCCACAGGTACAGTCGAAGGCTGACCAACAGGAGCGACGCCCATGCAGTGCCCCGTGTGTACCACCCAGACCCTGCAGATGGCCGAGCGCCACGGCATCGAGATCGACTATTGCCCGGGCTGCCGTGGCGTGTGGCTGGATCGTGGCGAGCTGGACAAGATCATCGAGCGTGCCGGCGCTGCAGTGCCGCCGCCGGCCCCGGTGCAGGCCGCGCCGCAGGTTGCGCCGCCGCCGGTGATGCATCGCGATACCCGCCATCTTGGCCAGCGCCAGGATGAGCACCGTGGGCAGTACGGCCACGGTTACAAGAAAAAGAAGAAAGAGAGCTTCCTGTCGGAGCTGTTCGACTTCTGACGCTGTCTGTAGAGTCGAGCCGTGCTCGACTGGCTGTTGCCGGCAGCAGTCGAGCAAGTTCGACTCTACGGGCGGCGCAGGATGAACTCGCGGTCCAGCGTGCTGCCGACGATGAAGTCGTACTCGCCGGCCCTCTCGCAGCCGTAGCGCGCGTAGAAGCGCTGCGCGGCGAAGTTCTCCTCCCACACGCCCACCCACAGGGTGCGGTGCCGGGGCTGGTCCAGCCAGGCGATGAACGCATCCATCAGGCGCGCGCCATGCCCGCCGTTCTGGTGGGTGGCGAGGATGTACAGCCGCTTCAGTTCGATGTCGCCCTCGCGTGCATCGGCATGCGGCAGGGTGTTGGCACCGGCGGCCAGGTAGCCGACCACACGCTCGCCATCCAGCAGCAGCCAGACCGCGCTGCGCGGGTCGGACAGTTCCTCGCGCTGCGGCGCGATGCCGTAGTGGTCCTGCAGGAACACGTCCAGCTCCTGCGGCGGGTACGAATCACCCCAGGTTTCGGTGTAGGTGGCAATGGCGATGGCCGAAAGCGCTTCGGCATCGGCCAGGGTGGCGCGGCGGATCTGCAGGGACATGGCGGTGTGTGGAATGGAACGCGGCGCAGTGTAGCTGGCCCCGGCAGTTGCCGGGGCCGTGCAGTGGGTCAGAACCACATGCGCACACCGGCCACCCAGCGCGTGTCGCGCGCGTGGTCACCGGCATGGTCGGCAGCATCGCCGAAACTGCGCTCGTGGCTGATGCCGATGTAGGGCGCGAAGCGGCGGCTGAACTCGTAGCGCAGGCGCAGGCCGGTCTCGACCTTGTTCAGGCCGCGGCCGATGCCATGTTCCGGTTCGTCCTTGGCTGCCAGCGTGGCTTCCACCAGCGGCTGCAGGATCAGCCGGTTGGTCAGCAGCACCTCGTACTCCACTTCGGCCTTGGCCAGCACCTGCCCGCCGGAGCCCAGGTAGAGCGTGGCCGAGCTTTCGAACTTGTACGGCGCCAGGCCCTGGATGCCGATGGCGGCCCAGGTGCGCGAATCGGCCGGGCGGAAATCCTGGCGCACGCCCACCAGCACGTCCCACCACGGCGACACGCTGCGGCCGTACAGCGCTTCCAGCGAGGAGGACTCGGTGCGGCTGCCACTGCGCTCACCCTCGCTGCGCAGCCACAGGCGGTTGATGTTGCCGCCGATCCAGCCGGTGGCCTCCCAGGCCTGGCCATCACCGTTCCTGCCGTCCCAGTGTTCCAGGCGATCGATCAGCAGCAGGCTGTTGATGTCCGGGGCGTGTTCCATGGCGCCGTGGTCGATGGGCGGGAAGGCGGCAGCGCGGTCGGCATCGGTGGGCACCGGAATGGGCTCGCGGGGTTCGCTGGGCGCGGGCATGGGCATGTCGTGACCCATTGCCGAATGGTCCATCTGCGAATGATCCATCGCGCCATGGTCCATGCTCGAATGATCCATCTTCGAGTGGTCCATCTTCGAGTGATCGACTGGGGCCGATGTGGGCGTGGTCATGTCATGGCCGGCATGCGCGTCATGCGACTGCGCGAACGCAGGCAGGGCAGCGGCCAGGCCCAGGGCCAGCAGGCTGCGGGAGAGGTGACGGCTCATTCTTCGATCCTCACTTCGCGCATCATGCCTGCTTCCATGTGGTACAGCAGGTGGCAGTGGTAGGCCCAGCGGCCGAGTGCATCGGCGCGCACGCGGTAGCTGCGGCGGGTGCCCGGCGGCATGTCCACGGTGTGCTTGCGCACCTGGAATTCACCCTGTGCGTTTTCCACGTCGCTCCACACGCCGTGCAGATGAATCGGGTGCTGCATCATCGTGTCGTTGACCAGCACGATGCGCATGCGCTCGCCGTAGTTCAACCGCAGCGGTTCGGCGCTGGCGAAGGGAATGCCGTCGAACGACCAGGCGAATTTTTCCATGTGCCCGGTCAGGTGCAGCTCGATCTCGCGGCTCGGCTCGCGGCCATCGGGGTCTTCGAACAGGCTGTGCATGGCGCCGTAGGTGAGCACCTGGCGGCCGTTGTCGCGCAGGCCGATGCCGGGGTCATCCAGCTTGGGTTCGCTGGCCGAGCTCTGCATGTCCACCAGCGGGTTGTTGCGTTCGCTGGCCGGGTGCTGCGGTGCCTTGCTGGTGCTGTCGCCGCCATGCGCGCCGTGGCCCATGCTGGCGCCGCAGCCGCCCTCCATGCCCTTCATGGCGGCCATGTCGTGGCCGCCGTGGCCACTCATGTCATGGCCCATGTCGGACATCGTCAGCAGCGGGCGCGGGTCGCGCTGCGGCACCGGTGCCTGCAGGCCATGGCGCACGGCCAGGGTGCCTGCGGCGAAGCCGGTGCGGCCCATGTCCTGGCAGAAAATGGTGAAGGCGTCCTGCCCGGTCGGTTCCACCAGCACGTCATAGGTCTCGGCCGGGGCGATGCGGAATTCATCGATGCTGACCGGGTGGATGTACTGGCCGTCGGCGGCGACCACGGTCATCTTCAGGCCGGGGATGCGCACGTCGAAGTAGGTCATCGAGGCGCCGTTGATGAAGCGCAGCAGCACCTTCTCGCCGCTGCGGAACAGCCCGGTCCAGTTGCCGGCCGGCGCCGTGCCGTTCATCAGGTAGGTGTAGGTGTGCGCGTTGACGTCGGAGATGTCGGTGGGCGTCATCCGCATGCGGCCCCACATGCCACGGTCTGCCACGGCGGCCGACCAGCCATCGCGGCGCACGTCGCGCACGAAGTCGGGCAGGGTGCGCTTGTAGTAGTTGTCGTGCTCGGCCAGCTTCTTCATGCGCCGGAACAGCGCGCCCGGGTCCATGTCGGTCCAGTCCGAGAGCAGGATCACGTGCTCGCGGTCGTGGTGGTAGGGCGGCGGTTCGGCCGGGTCGATGATGAGCGCGCCGTACAGGCCGGCCTGCTCCTGGAACATCGAATGGCTGTGGTACCAGTAGGTGCCCGACTGCCTCAGCTGGAAGTGGTAGTGGTAGGTCTCGCCGGGGCCGATGCCGTTGAAGCTGAGGCCGGGCACGCCGTCCATGTTGGCCGGCAGCAGGATGCCGTGCCAGTGGATGGAGGTGGGGTGGCGGTCGAGCGTGTTGCGCACGAACAGGTCTACGGTTTGGCCTTCGCGCCAGCGCAGGATGGGCGCGGGCAGCGAGCCGTTGACGGTGATGGCCGGGCGGGTGCGGCCGGTGAAGTTGGCCAGCGACTCGCCGATGGCCAGCTCGATGCGGGTATCGGTCAGCACGGCGGGCGCGCCGGCCAGGCGCGGGGTGGCGCTGGCCGCGGCAAGCGCTCGCTGCGGCACGCCGATGGCGGTGGCGCCGGCCACTACGCCACCAGCGGCCAGGCCCTGTACGAACAGGCGGCGCGACGGCATGGGCAGGCCGCCCGGGCCGGGGGGAATGCGGGTATTCATGGGGTGACTCCAGACACGGGAAGGCGCCGGCAGGAAGCCGGCAGCGGTACGCGTGGAATCAGCCGATGGGAGGGCGTGAGATGGGCGGCAGCGGCGGTGCCGGGCGGCCAGCGCCGGGCATCGGCTGCGGGGCCAGCGACAAGGCCGGGCCGGCCAGGAACGGCTGCGGCTGCACGGCCAGCAACGGGTGCTGGGCGCAGCTGCGCACGCAGTCCTTGATCTGGCAGTGGGCATCGTGGGCCGGAGCTTCGGCCTGGGGCGCGGGCTCGCCCTTCATGCCGGCGTGGTGATGGCAATCGCCCTCGGCCGCGTCTGCGGCGGCCATGGCGTGCGCCATCTGGCCCATCTGCTCGTGCCCGCTGGCCATGGCCGCGTTCAGCCCGTTGAGCAACAGGCTGAGCATGAGCACGACGCGGAGCAGGGTCGAGGCGAGGGACATGGGCGTCAATCTAGCGGCAAGCGGCGCGCGATGCACTTCTTGCTGAATGGCGCGTTCAAGGTTGGAGCAGCACCAATGTAGAGCCGAACCCATGCTCGGCTGCTTCTGCGGCAACGGCAGCCGAGCGTGGGCTCGGCTCTACAAAGGCATGCAACACGGTAGGCGACGCAGCGCGAAGCGCGGCCGGACAGAACGGTCACCCTTCCTCGCGCACGATTTCCACCAGGCGAGGGCCGTAGCGGCTCAGCTTGGTGCCGCCGATGCCGCCGACCCGGGCCAGTTCGTCCAGGCTGGTCGGCCGCTGTTCGGCGATGTTGCGCAGGGTGCTGTCGTGGAAGATCACGAAGGCCGGCACGTTCTGTTCGCGCGCCAGCTCGCCCCGCAGGCTGCGCAGGGCGTTGAACAGGGCCAGGTCCTGCGGCAGCACCGACAGGCCGGTGCGCTGCGCGCTGCGCTCGCGGCCGCCGCTGGTGCTGGCGGCATCGCGGCGCATGCTGATCTGGCGGCGGCCGGTCAGCACGTCACGGCTGGCGTCGGTCAGGCGCAGGCCGCCATGGCCCTCGCTGTCCACTTCCAGCATGCTGGCCGCCACCAGCTGGCGGAACACGCTGCGCCACGTGCGCGCATCCAGGTCGCGGCCGATGGCATAGGTGCTCAGCTTGTCGTGGCCCTGCTGCTTGATCTTCTCGTTCTCGCTGCCGCGCAGGATGTCGATCAGGTGGCCGACGCCGAAGCGCTGGCCGCTGCGGTAGACACAGCTCAGTGCCTTCTGCGCGGGGACGGTGGCATCCCAGGCGGCCGGCGGGGTCAGGCAGTTGTCGCAGTTGCCGCAGGGCTGCGGGTAGGTTTCGCCGAAGCCGGCCAGCAGCACCTGGCGGCGGCACTGCATGGATTCGCAGTAGCCCAGCAGGTGGTCCAGCTTGGACCGCTCCAGCTGCTTGCGTTCCTCGCTGGCCTCGGACTGCTCGATCATCTGCTTGAGCAGCACCACATCGCCCAGGCCGTAGCACAGCCAGGCCTCGGCGGCCTCGCCATCGCGGCCGGCGCGGCCGGTTTCCTGGTAGTAGCCTTCCATCGACTTGGGCAGGTCGGTATGCGCCACAAAGCGCACGTCCGGCTTGTCGATGCCCATGCCGAAGGCGATGGTGGCGCACATGACGATGCCGTCTTCGCGCAGGAAGCGGCGCTGGTTGTTGGCCCGCACCTCCGGCGGCAGGCCGGCGTGGTAGGGCAGGGCATTGAAACCCTGGCTGCAGAGGAATTCGGCGGTCTCCTCGACCTTGCGCCGCGACATGCAGTAGACGATGCCGGCCTCGCTGCGGTGGCCGCGCAGGAAATCGGTCAGCTGCTTGCGGGCGTTGTCCTTCTGCACCACGGTGTAGCGGATGTTGGGGCGGTCGAAGGAGCTGACGAAGTGCCGTGCCTCGGCCAGGTCCAGGCGCTCGGCGATCTCGCGCTGGGTGGGCGGGTCGGCGGTGGCGGTGAGGGCGATGCGCGGAATATCCGGCCAGCGCTCGTGCAGGACGGTCAGCTGGCGGTACTCGGGGCGGAAATCGTGGCCCCACTGCGACACGCAGTGCGCCTCGTCGATGGCGAACAGGGCGATGTGGCTGCGCGAGAGCAGGGACAGGAAGCGGCCGGTCAGCAGGCGCTCGGGGGCGACATAGAGCATGTCCAGTTCGCCGGCCAGCAGCTCGCGCTCGACGCGGGCGGCGGTTTCGCCATCCAGGGTCGAGTTCAGGTATTCGGCGCGCACGCCGAGCTGGCGCAGGGCTTCGACCTGGTCCTGCATGAGCGCGATGAGCGGGGAGATGACGATGCCGACGCCATCGCGCAGCAGGGCCGGGACCTGGTAGCACAGCGACTTGCCGCCGCCGGTGGGCATGAGGACCAGGGCGTCATGACCGGCAGCCACGTGCTCCACGATGTCCTGCTGGGGACCACGGAAATCGTCGTAACCAAAGACGCGTTGGAGCAGTTCGTGCGCGGGACGGGAAGCCATCCGGCTAGTTTACCTCCCGGAGGCGGCGGCAGGGCTGCGCCCTGCACCTGCTCAATGCAACGGCCAAAGCCAAAGCCAAAGCGGCATTCCGTGGGATGGCGGGGCGGTGTGGGTGGTCAGGACACGCCGTAAACCCATCCATGGGGGCTCGTAGGCGCCATCCATGGCGCCTGCGGTCCTGCCCACCCACACCGCCCCGCCCCTGACAGTTTCATGCGGCTGTTGGTGGGTGCCGACCGTTGGTCGGCACATCTGTCAGATATCGATATCCAACCCCGTGCCGACCAACGG